>JALOLN010000039.1 GCA_025455945.1 Actinomycetes bacterium | reverse complement strand
GCCCGAACGGCTCGGGCAAGACCACGACGCTGCGCTGCCTGCTCGGCCTGGCCCGGGCCGACGGCGGCTCGCTGCGGCTGCTCGACCACGACGTGCCCACCGGGCTGCCCGCGGTGATCGGCGACGTCGGTGCGCTGCTGGAGAGCCCCGCGTTCTTCCCGCCGTTCAGCGGGCGGCTCAACCTGCGCCTGCTCGCCGACGCGGCGTCGCTGCCGCCCACCCGGGTGGACGACGTGCTCGAGCTGGTCGGCCTGCGCGACGCCGCCGACGACCGGGTCAGGGGCTACTCCCTCGGCATGCGGCAGCGGCTCGGGATCGCGGCGGCGCTGCTCAAGCGACCCAGGCTGCTCGTCCTCGACGAGCCCAGCAACGGGCTCGACCCGGCCGGCATGAAGGAGGTCCGCGACCTGCTGCGTCGCCTCGGCGACGACGGCGTCACCGTGTTCTTGTCGTCCCACCTGCTCAGCGAGGTCCAGCAGATCTGCGACGACGTGACGATCCTCGCCCGGGGCCGCTTCATCGCCGGTGGCCGGGTTGACGACGTCCTCGCCGCGCAGGCCACCGGCGCCGTGCGGGTGGGCATCGCGGACGCCGTCCGCGCGCTCGAGGTGCTGCAGGCCGCCGGGTTCCGGGCCGTCGACGACGGCCAGGGCCTGCTGGTGGAGAACGTCCCGGACGGCGCCCTCGTCAGCCGGGCGCTGGCCGAGCACGGGCACTACGTGTCGTGGCTCGTCCCGGTGCAGGTCGACCTCGAGGAGGCCTTCCTCGCGCTCACCGCGGGCGTCGGCCTCGACGAGGGGGACCCGAAGTGAGCGCCGTCGGCCTGGACCAGCTCAGCCCGCAGCCGACGCCGGCCAACCGGGCGCTGCCGCACCTGCGCAGCGAGGTGTCGCGGCTGACCCACCGGCGGCTGTACCGGGCGCTGGTCGTCCTGCTGCTCGCCGGCATCGTCGTGATCAGCCTCGTCGCGTTCCTGCGCAGCGCCGCCGAGGTGACGCTGACGCCGGCCGACCGGCAGCGCTACGAGCAGGACCTTGCGCTGTTCGCGCGGGACCTCCCACAGTTCCAGGATGGCTGGGAGGCGTGCGTGGCAGGCGCCGGCAGCGCCGACGTCGCCGAGGTGTGCGGGCCCAGGCCGACCCTCGCCGACGGGCCCCGCCCCGAGTTCTACGCCTCGGCGGTCCCATACGACGCGGCCGAGAACCTGCCGAGCGTCCTCGTGGCGGTGACGATGGCCAGCGTCATGCTGGCCTTCCTGCTCGGCGCCAGCAGCGGGGGCGCTGAGTGGTCGTCCCGCTCGATGACGCTGCAGCTGCTGTGGGAGCCGCGCCGGCTCCGGCTGCTCGCGCTGAAGTGGGCCGCCCTGGCCCTGGTGTCGGCGGTCACCGCGGCCGTCGCGCTGGCGGTCGGGCTCGCGCTGGGGGCGGTGACGACGTCGCTGCGCGGAAGCTGGGGACCGCCGGAGCAGGGCCTCCCCGACTCGTTCTGGGCGGACCTCGCCGGGACGGCGGGGCGCGGGATCGTGCTCGTCGTCCTCGCCGCCTCGTTCGCCTTCGCGATCGCCATGCTGGTGCGCAACACCGGCGCGGCGCTGGGGACGGCGTTCGTGTACTTCGCCGTGCTGGAGAACGCGGTGCGCATCGTGCTCATGCGCTTCGGCTCGGAGGCGTTCATGCTCAGCACCAACGCCGCGGCGTTCGTCGTGCCCGGCGGGGTGGAGGTGCCGCGCCGCGTGGTCGAGACGCCGGACCCTGCCGGCGGGACCTTCACCGACACCGTCATGATGCAGCTGGGCAACGGCCGGGCCTTCCTCACGCTGCTCGGCTACCTGCTGGTGCTCGCCGTCCCCGCGGTGTGGTCGTTCACCCGGCGCGACGTCAGCTGACCGACCCGTCGAGCAGCCGCTCGAGGACGGCGGCGACCCCGTCGTCGTCGACCGCGCCGGTGCGGGCGGGGACGGCCGCGCGGACGTCGGGGTGGGCGTTGGCCACCACGTAGGCGGTCCCGGCCCAGGCGAGCATGGGCAGGTCGTTGGGCTGGTCACCGAACGCCAGCACCTCGGCGGCGCTCACGCCGTGCCCGGCCGCGTAGCGGGCCAGGGCGCTGGCCTTGCTGACGCCGCGGGCGGAGATCTCCAACAGGCAGTCGTGCGGGTTGGAGTGGGTGACCTCGACGAGATCGCCGACCACGGCTCGGGCGGTCGCGAGCATGGCGTCCCCGGCGTTGCCCTCGTCGCGCACGAGTAGCTTGCCGACCCGGTGGTGCAGCAGCTGCTCGACGGGGGCGACTTCGGTGCCCGGCGGCGTCGCCCAGCGGGAGCGGTAGCGGGGGTCGTGGGCGAAGGCGTGCCCAGTCTCGACGGCGAAGGCGGCACCCGGCAGGGCGGTCCGCAGCCGGGCCACCACCTCCAGGCCGACGTCCGGCGCGATGGGACGGACCTCCAGCACCTGCTCGGTGTGCAGGTCGTACACGAACGCCCCGTTGCCGCACAGCGCCACCCCGCGGTGCCCGGTCGCTGCGACGACGTCGGCCATCCAGCGGGGCGGCCGACCGGTGACGAGGACGAGGAGCAGACCGGCGGCCTCGACGGCGGCGAGCGCGGCCACGGTGCGCGCGGAGACCGTGCCGTCGGTGCGCACCACGGTGCCGTCGAGGTCGGTGGCCACCAGCCGGATCACGCTGGGCCGCACCCCCCGCGCGGACGGCGTCCTAGTAGGTTGCCGTCATGGCCGATCAGCACAAGATCCTCCTCGACGAGTCGGAGATGCCGACCCGCTGGTACAACATCGTGCCGGACCTGCCGGCACCGCCGCCCCCGCCGCTGCACCCGGGCACGCTGCAGCCGGTCGGGCCGGACGACCTGGCGCCGCTGTTCCCGATGGATCTGATCCTCCAGGAGGTCAGCGGCGAGCGGTACGTCGACATCCCCGACGAGGTGCAGGACGTCTACCGGCTGTGGCGGCCGTCCCCGCTGTACCGGGCCCGCCGGCTCGAGCAGGTCCTCGGGACCCCGGCCCGGATCTACTACAAGTACGAGGGGGTCTCCCCCGCCGGGTCGCACAAGCCGAACACCGCCGTCCCGCAGGCGTACTACAACGCCAAGGCCGGCGCGCGGAAGCTCACGACGGAGACCGGCGCCGGCCAGTGGGGCACGGCGCTGGCCCTGGCCTGCGCGATGTTCGGGCTGGAGTGCGAGGTCTGGCAGGTGGCGGCGTCGTACGACCAGAAGCCGTACCGCCGGATGATGATCGAGACGTTCGGCGCGACCGTGCACCGCTCGCCGTCGCCGCTGACCGCGGCCGGCCGGGCGCAGCTGGAGAAGGACCCCGACCACACCGGCTCGCTGGGGATCGCGATCTCCGAGGCCGTCGAGGTGGCGGCGCAGTCCGAGGACGTCAAGTACGCGCTCGGCAGCGTGCTCAACCACGTGCTGCTCCACCAGACGATCATCGGCGAGGAGGCGCTGCTGCAGCTGGCCAAGGTCGGGGAGACGCCGGACCTGATCGTCGGCTGCACGGGCGGCGGGTCGAACTTCGCCGGGCTGTCGTTCCCGTTCCTGCGGGAGAAGCTGGCCGGCCGCATCGACCCGGTGATCCGTGCCGTCGAGCCGGCGTCCTGCCCGTCTCTCACCCACGGCGTGTACGCCTACGACTTCGGCGACACCGCGGGGATGACGCCGCTGATGAAGATGCACACGCTCGGGCACGACTTCGTGCCGGACCCGATCCACGCCGGTGGCCTGCGCTACCACGGCATGTCGCCGCTGATCTCCCACGTCTACGAGCTCGGGCTCATGGAGGCCGTCGCGATCGGGCAGCGCGAGTGCTTCGCGGCCGGCGTCCAGTTCGCCCGGGCGGAGGGCATCGTGCCGGCGCCGGAGCCGACGCACGCCCTGGCGGAGACGGTGCGGGAGGCGCTGCGGGCCAAGGAGTCCGGGCAGGAGACGGTGATCCTCACCGCGCTGTGCGGGCACGGGCACCTCGACCTGCCGGCGTACGAGGCGTTCCTCAGCGGCCGCATGACCGACGAGGCGGTCAGCGAGGAGCGGTTCGCCGCGGCCCTCGCCACGCTCCCCGCCGTCCCCTGACCCGCCCCACCCCCTTCGGCATCAAGGGACCCGTGTGGCGACTAGATCGAGGTGCCGCGCCCTTCATCCCGGGTGACCTGGAGCGAGGGCCGCGCATGATGGGCGCCCCATGGCGATCTAGTCGCCTCAAGGGACCCTTGATGCGAGGAGGGGGCAGCCGCCGAGATAGGGCTGCAGCGCCGCCGGGACGCGGACCGAGCCGTCCGCCTGCTGGTGGTTCTCCAGCAGCGCCACGATCGTCCGCGGGACGGCGCACAGCGTCCCGTTGAGCGTCGCCAGCGGCCGCACCCCCTCGGCGTCGCGCATCCGGATCGCCAGCCGGCGCGACTGGTACTGCGTGCAGTTGGACGTCGACGTCAGCTCGCGGTACCGCCGCTGGGTCGGGATCCAGGCCTCGCAGTCGAACTTGCGCGCCGCCGACGAGCCGAGGTCACCGGTCGCGACGTCGATCACCCGGTAGGGCAGCTCGAGCTTGGCGAAGAACTCCTGCTCCCAGGCCAGCAGCCGTCGGTGCTCGGCGAAGGAGTCCTCCGGCCGGCAGTACGAGAACATCTCGACCTTGTCGAACCAGTGCACCCGGAAGATGCCCCGGGTGTCCTTGCCGTGCGACCCAGCCTCGCGCCGGAAGCACGGCGAGAACCCCGCGTAGCGCAGCGGCAGCCGCTCGGCGTCGAGGATCTCGTCCATGTGGTACGCCGCCAGGGGCACCTCGGCCGTACCGACGAGGTACATGTCGTCGGCCTCGAGCCGGTAGACGTTCTCAGCGGCCTGGCCGAGGAACCCGGTCCCCTCCATGGCCGGGGGGTTCACCAGCGCCGGGGGGATCATCGGGACGAACCCGGCCCCCACCGCCTGGTCGATCGCCAGCTGGACGAGGGCCAGCTCGAGCAGCGCCCCCACCCCCGTGAGGTAGTAGAAGCGCGACCCGGAGACCTTGGCCCCACGCTCGACGTCGATGGCGCCGAGCAGCCGGCCGAGCTCGACGTGGTCGCGCGGCTCGAACCCCTCGGCGGCGAAGTCGCGCGGCGACCCCACCTCGGCCAGCACGACGAAGTCGTCCTCACCGCCGACCGGGGCCTCGGGGTCGACGACGTTGGACAGCTCCAGCACCAGACGGTCCGCCTCGTCCGCGGCGGCGTCCCGCTCGGCCTCCGCCGCCTTGACTTCGGCGGCCAGCTCCTTGGCGCGCTCCAGCAGCCCGTCGCGCTCCGCCCCGGAGGCCTTCGCCACCGAGCGGCCGACGTCCTTCTGCTCCGCGCGCAGCCGGTCGAAGCGGGCCCCGGCCTCGCGACGACGGGAGTCCGCAGCGAGCAGCGCGTCGACCGGCCCCTCCGGCTCCCCCCGCGCCCGCTGGGACGACCGCACCAGGTCGGGGTTCTCGCGCAGCAGCCTCAGGTCGATCACGTCAGGAGCGTACCGGCGCGCCCCCGACCGTCGGCTGGGTCCTGATCCGCTCCAGCACCGCGGGCAGCTCCGCCGCGGGCACCGGCCGCGACCAGTGGAAGCCCTGTGCCACGTCGCAGTCCAGGTCGCGCAGCCGCACGATGGCCGCCTCGTCCTCGACGCCCTCCGCCACCGCGACCAGCCCGAACTCGTGCGCCAGGTCGACGATGGCCCGCACGAGGACGCCGCCGGCCTCGTCGTGGCCCAGGTTCGTGACGAACGAGGCGTCGATCTTGATCGTGTTGAGCGGCATCGAGCGCAGCTGGCCCATCGAGGTGTTGCCGATCCCGAAGTCGTCCACCGCGACCGCGATGCCCATGGCCGACAGCCGGCGCAGCATCTCCCCGGCTCGCCGCGGGTCTTCGACGATGGCGCTCTCGGTGATCTCGAACTCCAGCAGATGCGGGCTGATCTGGTGCATGTCCAGCAGCGCCGCCACCACCTCGTCGAGGTTCGGCTCGAGCAGGTTGCGCGCGGAGAGGTTGACCGCCACCGGCAGCACCTCCCCCTCCCGCTGCCACACCGCGATCTGCGAGGCGACCAGACCGAGCACCCGCGCGGTGAGCTGGTGCATGAGGCCGGTCTGCTCCGCGACGGGGATGAACTCGTTGGGCGCGACCAGCCCCTGGACGGGGTGCCACCAGCGCAGCAGCGCCTCGAGGCCGACGACCCGCCCGGTGCGCAGGTCCACCTTCGGCTGGTAGTGCATGACCAGCTGGTCGTCGGTGTCGAGCGCGCGGCGCAGGTCGCCGAGCAGGGTCAGCCGGCTCTCGCTGTTGCCGTCGACGGCCGCCGAGTAGGTGGCGATGCCGATGCCCGCCGCCTTCGCGGTGTACATGGCGACGTCGGCCCGCGCCATGAGGTCGGTGACGTCGTCGGCGTGCTCGGGCAGGACGGCCAGGCCGATGCTCGTGTCCACGTGCAGCACGAGGCCGTCGATGTCGAACGGCTCGTCGAAGACCTCCGACTGGACCCGACGCGTGAACGCCTCGGCGTCCTCCACGGACCCCACCGTCGGCAGCAGGATGGCGAACTCGTCGCCACCGAGCCGGGCCACCGTGTCGGCGTCCCGCGCGGTGCCGCGCAGCCGCTCGGCGACGACCTTCAGCAGCGCGTCCCCCCGCGGGTGACCGAGGGTGTCGTTGACCTCCTTGAACCGGTCGATGTCCAGCAGCACCAGCCCGACGTGCAGCCCGGTGCGGGTCGCCACGGCCGCCGCCCGCTCGAGCCGGTCGTTGAGCAGGCGACGGTTCGGCAGCCCGGTCAGCGGGTCGAGCAGCGCCAGCCGGGCGTTCTCGGCGGCCTGGAAGCGCAGCCGCCGGCTGGCCTGTCGGACGGTGCGGAAGAGCAGCAGCCACAGCACCGCCAGCCCGGCGAGGACGACCAGGGCGATCGTGCGGACGCCCTGGGCCACCGCCGCCGCCGTGTCGTCGTACGTCAGCACGACCTCGGCCATGCCGGACGGGCGGGACTCGCCGGGGAACGCCACGGGGACGTAGACGTCCAGCCGGCGCTCCGCGCGGCCGTCGGCGGCCACCTCGTCGACGAGGGCGGCGACGCTGTCCGAGCCGCCGGCGCGCATGACCTCCTCGAAACGCAGGTCGGGGATCCCGCTGACGCCGGGGTTGTCACCGGCGAGGCACTCGGGGCAGGCGCTGTCGTAGATGACGCTGCCGTCGTCGCTCCACAGCCGGACGGTGCGCAGGGCCGAGCCCTGGTCGCTGCGCAGGATCCCGTCCAGCTCGGCGACGACCGGCGCGGGCAGCCGGCCCGGGGCGAACATCTCCGGCTCGGTGACCGCCTGGACGCCGACGCGCACGTATGCCTCGGCCGTGTACCGGGCCTGGGTGAGCGCCTGGCCCTGGAGCAGCCGCTGCGAGGCGATGACGAGGGCCACGCCGAGCACCGCCATGGCGGCGAGGCTCACCAGGGCGAACGTGGTCGTCAGCGAGAGCTTGCGCACGTCCCTCCCCCCGGGTCGCCCCGGCTGGTCCGGGCTCGTCGAGAAGAGGGTCGGCCGAACCTGCCCACGGCTTGAGGGGGCGTGCGGCGGGGGCCCCGCCGGGCTCAGGCCCGGCCGTCCCGGATCCGGGCCAGCCAGGCCTGCGCCTGGGCGTACTCGACGTCGGACACCCCGCGGCGCAGCTGCGGGCGCGCGCCGTCCGCCCGGGGGTAGGAGCCCAGGTAGCGGACGTCGGCGCAGATGCGGTGCAGCCCGATGAGCGCCTCCCCCACCCGGGCCTCGTCGATGTGCCCCTCGGCGTCCACGGAGAAGAAGTAGTCACCGATGCCACCGCCGGTGGGGCGGGACTCGATCCGGGTGAGGTTGATCCCGCGGACGGCGAACTCGGTGAGGATCTCGAGCAGCGCCCCGGGGTGGTCCTGGCCGATGACGAGCACGAGCGAGGTCTTGTCCGCGCCGGTGGCCGGGGCGGGCTCGCAGGGCCGCGCGACGAGGACGAACCGCGTCTCGGCGGAGGTGTTGTCGCCGATCCCCGAGGCCAGCGACCGCAGGCCGTAGACCGCACCGGCGAGCGGTGCTGCGATCGCCGCGTCGTACGTCCCGGCCGGGTCCGCCACGGCGGCGGCTGCGGCGGCCGTCGACGAGGCGGGCAGCACCCGGGCCCCCGGCAGGTGCTCGGCCAGCCAGCCGCGGCACTGGGCCTCGGCGTGGGGGTGGGTGGCGACCCGGCGCACGTCGGTGAGTTCCGTGCCGGGCCGGGCCAGCAGCTCGAACGTGACCGGGAGCTGGGTCTCCCGGACGATGACGAGGGGGGCACCGAACGCCAGCTCGTCCAGGGTGGCCGAGACCGACCCCTCGACGGAGTTCTCCAGCGGCACCATCGCACCGCGGGCGTCCCCGCGCCGGACGGCGTCCAGCGCGGCGCCCACCGTGGGACTGGCCACGAGCTCGCTCCCGGCGTCCTCGCCGCTGGCCCGCAGCGCCGCCTGCAGGGCCGCCTCGGTGAACGTGCCGCGCGGACCGAGGTAGGCGTACCTGGTGCTCATGACCGGCCGCTCGCCCGTGCGCCGGCGCGCATCGCCCAGCCCACCGCCTGCTCCTCCTCGGGCGAGAGCGGGGCCTCCGACGACCCGCCCTTGACGCCTTTCGCGTACGTCCTGGTCTCGCTGCGACCGTTGATCGAGCTGATCACCAGGCCGTCACCGGCGTCGTCGAGCAGCGCCGCGGAGAACGACAACCGCCCGCCCATGTCGCCGAACGCGTCGTAGCGGACCACCGCGACGTGCCGGATCGCGTCGGCCAGCTCCCGGCGCATCCGGTCGACCGCCTCCCCCAGCCCCGCCACCTCCCCGCGCAGTCCCTCCACCTCGCGGGTCTTGCGGCCGACCGCGTCGACGAAGGACTCCTCGCCGTCGGCGCTCTGCAGCAGGGCATACGCCCGGCGCAGCCGGCGCAGCCGGCGCAGGGCGAGGACGGCGATCACGAGGCCGAGCAGGCCGGCGACGGCGCCCACGACGGCGAGGACGCTGGCGACGGCAGGGTCGAGGGACACAGGGGACTTCCAGGGGCAGGGTGGTCGGGTGCGGGCCGGGCCGGCCCGCAGGTGAGGTTACCGCCCGGGCCGGGCCCAGCGGCGGCACCGACGACCGCGGCAGACGAAGACCCGAGCGTCACCGACGGGGGATGCAGTGACGCTCGGGCAGGCCGAGCCTAGCGATCCGAAGCCCCCGCGCAAGGCCCGCCACGGACCCCGTGGCGCGCCTCGTGACCAAGCTCGGCCCGATGGTCACCGGAGCGTAACCGCACCGTCACCGCAGGGTCAGCTGACGGGTTTGCAGCCCCGCCCGCGCGTGCCGTTCGGCGTCGGTCAGCGGCCCGGCGAGCAGGGCCTCGTCGAGCCGCCCGCGCAGGTCGGCGGCGGCGTCCTCGACGTCGTCGGCGCGCATCCCGCCCGGCAGGTCCCACACCGGGACGAGCAGTCCGTGGGCACGGAACGACCCCACGAACCGAGTCCCCGGGCCCAGACCGAGGCCGTCGCGGGCCTTGAGCCTGGCGAGGGCGTCGAGCAGCGGCTCCTCGTCCTCGGGGAGTACCCAGCGCAGCGTGTTCCGCTCGGGCAGTCCACCCCAGTAGGCGGCCGGGACGGAGACCAGCCGCGCGGTCGGCACCACGGCAGCGTTCGCCCGTTCCATCGACGCGGTCACGTCGGCGTCGTGCGCCGCCTCGTCGACCCCCTCGAGCCAGAAGTCGAAGCCCGCGTGGACGACGACGTCCAGGGGTGCCTGCGGGTCGATCAGATCCTGCAGCCGGGGGCCGGGGCCGGGCAAGCCGGCTGCGGACAGCGCCGAACCGGGGCTCGCGGCGAGCGCACGCTCGACCATGGCGGCGACGTCCCGGCTGAGGTCACCGGAGCCACCCGGGACCTGCAGGCCGACGAAGACTCGACCGTCGGCGCGGACCATGGCCGGCCAGGCCATCGGCAGCACCGTGGCCAGCGTCACCTGCCGCCCGGCGTCCGGACCGGCGCCCGGCCCGGTCAGCGCCAGCTCGGCCGTGCCGGCTGGGACGATCTCCCGCAGGGCCACCAGGTCGCACTCCCCGGCCAGCCCGGCGAACGGCCGGGTGACCAGCCGGTCGGCGTGCCGTGCGGCGGCGCGGCCGTGACAGGCCTTGTACCGCCGGCCGGAGCCGCACGGGCAGAGCTCCCGCCCCCCGACGACCGGGACGTCCGCGCCGCCCGACGGGCCGGACGACGTGGTCGCCGCGCGCGCGGGGGTGGCCTTGCGAGGTGGGGTAGCCATGGCGCCGGAGCGTATCCGGCGCGGTCCGGTGGACCGCGACTGCTACTCGGCGCGCCGGTGCCCGACGTGGATGACGGCCCAGACCAGCTGCCGGCTGCTGCCGGCGCCCTCCACCCCCCAGGACCCGGCCAGGGCGTCGACGATGCCGAGGCCGCGGCCGGACAGGGACGCGAACGGCGGCCGCTCGGCCCGCGGGTGCGTCACCGCGCCACCGTCGACGACGGCGAGCTCGACCTCCTCCGCGTGAACCCGCCAGAGCACCTCGACCGAGCCGCCGTCCAGCGGCCGGGCGTGCCGGACAGCGTTGCCGAGCAGCTCGGACAGCACGACGAGGACGTCGGCCCGGACCGGCTCGGGCAGCCCGGCGGCGCGCAGCTCGCGGGCCATCCGCCGGCGGGCCACCCCGACCGAGGCGAACTCGAACGGCAGCGTGACCGACTGGGCCGCCGGGGAACCGTCGACCGGCCGGCTCACGGGCACGGCGGCTCCCAAGGTGGGCGGGACGGTAGTGGCGGGCCCCGGACGCCGAGGGCGCCCGCGGGACCACTCGTCGGTGTTCCCGCGTCGGGGGTGGGGCGAAACCGGACCACCGTCCCCACGGGGTGTGGTCCCCGTCACGTTCGCGGCCCCGGCCCGCCGCGGCCCAGACGGGCCAGGACGTCGTCCGGGCGGTTGGTGATGATCGCGTCGACACCGAGGTCGAGGCACAGGGCAACGTCCGCGGGCTCGTCGACGGTCCACACGTGCACCCGCCCGCCGGCCCGGTGCACCCGGTGCACGTACCGCGGGTGCTCCCGGACCACGTCGATGCTCGGCCCGGCGATGCCGACGTGGACCGGCAGGGTGCCGTCGCGGAAGCGGAGCGGGACGCGCTCCATGAGGTAGACCGCCGGGACGCTCGGCGCGAGCTGGCGCATCCGGCGCAGGGACAGCCAGGAGAAGCTCATCACCCGGACGGGCACCCGGCGGCCCAGCCGCGGGTGGGCCCAGCCGTACCGGTCCAGGACCTCCACCAGGCGGCGCTCGACGAGTCCGGCGTACCGGGTGGGGTGCTTGGTCTCGACGGCGAGCTCGACCGGCCGCCCGCAGTCGACGAGGTAGCCCAGCAGGGTGTCGAGGGTGAGCACCGTGCGACGGTCCGGGTCGAGCCGGTCGGGAGGCAGCGTGCCCTTCCACGAGCCGAAGTCGAGCTCGGCCAGGTCGGCCAGCTCCATCACCGACACCGGCCCGCGGCCGTCGGAGGTGCGGTCCACCCGGCGGTCGTGCACGCACACCAGGCTGCCGTCAGCGGTCAGCCGGACGTCGGCCTCGACGGCGTCGGCGCCGAGGTCGACGGCGCGGCGGTAGGCGGCCAGGGTGTGCTCGGGGGCGTCCTCGGACGCGCCGCGGTGCGCCACGACCTCGACCACGAGCGCCCATCCTGGCAGGTGCGCGGTGAGGTGGCGCGCCTACCGCATGCTCGTGGCGACACCGGGGTTGAGCAGGCCGGCGGGGTCCAGCGCACGCTTGAGCCGGGTGCGGACCGGGTCCGGGCCGACCCACTGCACCTTGGCCACCCCGATGCCGTGCTCGGCGGCCACCGCACCGCCGTGGCGGTGGACCAGCCGCACCACCCGCTCGTCGACCGCGTCCAGCCCGGCCCGATCGGGGTCACGGCCCGGTCCGGAGCCGACGTCCACGACGTTGACGTGCACGTTGCCCACCCCGAGATGGCCGAAGGGGTGCACCGCGAACGGGGTCACGACAGCGGGCAGCTCGGCCACGAAGGCGGGCACGGCGTCGACCGGCAGCGCGACGTCCAGCTTGTGCGGGATCCCCAGGGTGGCGATCGCGTCGGTCATCCCCTCCCGGTAGGCCCACACCCGCGGGTCGACCACCGCGTCGACGTCGTCGGGGAGGACGGGCTCGCCCTCCACCTCGAGCAGCAGGTAGGCGGGCCAGGCCCGGGGCAGCGGGTCGGGCAGGCCGCCGACCCGGCACACCAGTTCCAGGCCCGGCCGCAGCAGCAGCTCGGCCGCGGTGAGTCCGGGCTGGTCGAGCAGCGCAAGGGCGTCGGCCGGGGACGCCAGCCCGACGAGCAGGGTGACCGGCGGTACAGCCGGCGGGGCGCCCAGACGCAGCCGGGCCGCGGTGATCACCGCCAGGGTCCCCTCGCTGCCGCAGAGCAGGCCGGCCAGCGGGAACCCGTCCCGGCCGGCCGGAGGTCCGGTGACGTCGTCGACGACCGTCCCGTCGGCTAGCACCGCCTCGACGCCCACCACCTGCCGCCGGGTGTCGCCGAGCCCAAGGGCGCGCAGGCCCGCGGCGTTCGTCGCCACCGTGCCGCCAACCGTCGCGGAGTCCCGGGCGGCGAGGTCGACGGCGTAGCGCAGGCCGACCCGGGCGGCCGCCCGGTGCACGTCGGACAGCGACGCCCCCGCGCCGACGACGAGGCTCCGGGTGCCCCGGTCCAGCGGGCCGACCGTGGCCAGCCGGCGGGTCGAGAGCACCACCATCCGGCCGTCACCGCGCGGAACCGAGCCACCGACCAGGCCGGTGTTGCCACCCTGAGGGACGACGGGGACCCCGGCGTCGGCGCAGACCCGGATGGTGGCGGCCACCTCAGCGGTCGAGCCGGGGCGGACGACGGCCAGCGGGCGGGCCCGCCAGCGCCCCGTCCAGTCGGTGCCGTAGGACATCGTCACGGCAGGGTCGGTCAGCACATGGTCCGGCCCGACGGCGGCCGCCAGCCGGGAGCGCAGCCCCGGAACCGGCGGGTCGCCGTCGGGTGCGGTCACCCGTCCAGCGTCCCATGCGCCGCGGCCCGACGGCCGTCACGCACGGCGACGTCCGGATGACGGAGCGAAGTTGTTCAAACATGGTGCATCCAAACGCCCTCCGTGGGGAGAAACGTTGGCAAGACCACCCGCCAACGGGCCTCGGCCCGGGAATGGAGACCCAGCGATGCGCCTCACCCGCCGCCTCGGCTCGATCGCCGCCGCCACCGCCCTCGTGGCCGGCGCCGGAATCGCCGCCGCCCCCGCCGCGTCCGCGTCCGGGCTCGGCGAGAACTCCCTCGCCGCCGTCCTGACCTCCGACGGCAACCGCTTCGACAAGAACTGGTACGACTTCGACATCGTCACCGAGGCGGTCCTGACCGTCCTCGCCGCCAAGCCCTCGTCACCGGTGGGCGTGCTCGCCGACGGCAGCGTGCCCCTCACCGCCTTCGTGCCCACCGACAAGGCCTTCGCCAAGCTCGTCACCGACCTGACCGGCTCGACCCCGGCCACCGAGTACAAGACCTTCACCGCGGTGACCGGCCTGGGCGTCGACACCGTCGAGGCCGTGCTGCTCTACCACGTCGTCCCCGGCGCCACGATCGACAGCAGTGCGGCGCTGGCCTCTGACGGCGCGAAGCTGACCACCGCGCTCGGCTCCACCTTCACGGTGGACGTCCTCGACAAGCCGGGCAAGGTCGCCATCCGGTTCATCGACAACGACCCGGACGACGCCAACGCTCACGTCCTCGTCGGCAAGCTCGACATCAACAAGGGCAACAAGCAGATCGCCCACGGCATCGGCCAGGTGCTGCGCCCGATCAACCTCTGAACCACCGACTGACGCACCATCGCGAGGGGCCCGGCCACCCGGCCGGGCCCCTCACTGTGCCGCCCCCGGGCGACCGCGGAGGAACCGGGCGAAGTGCGGCACGGTGAAGGCGATGAGCCCCCGCTCGCCGCTGTACACCAGGCCCTTGCGGATCAGCGCCTCGCGGGCCACCGACAGGCTGGACACCCGCTTCCCGAGGTGCCTGGCCACGGCGGCCGTCGACACGGCTCCGTCGTCGTCGGGCACCAG
>JALOLN010000038.1 GCA_025455945.1 Actinomycetes bacterium | reverse complement strand
AGCGACCACGCGGTGCTGGTCCCGTTGGGCACGGTCAGCGTCGCGTTGTCCAGGGTGTTGTACCCGGAGGTCATCGTGCCGTTGTCCTGCATGTACCGGCCCGTGTCGTTGTCGAACACGGTGACCTTCAGGCCGGCGACGCCCTTGTCGTCCGTGGCCGTCCCGGCGAGGGTGATCGCCGGGTCGGTGACGGCCAGGGTCCCGGTCGTGCCGAGCAGGCCGTCCGGCGGGCTGTCACCGGGCACCTGGGCGCTGATGGTGAGCCGGCCTTGGTTGGACGACGACGTGCTGAGGTCGTCGTTGTCCGTCGCACGCACGGTGAAGGAGTACGAGCCGGGGGTGAGGTTGAACGGTGTCGTGTACGACCAGTTGTAGCTGGGCGCGCTGAGGCCCGCCGGGGAGACCCGGTAGCTGCCCGAGGCCACGCCGGCCCCCCACGTGCCGTCGGCACCGAGGTTCTCGCGGGTGGTGCTGTTGCGCAGCGTGATCTCCACCGTGCGCAGGGACTCGTCGTCCGTGGCGGTGCCCGAGAAGGTGATCGGTGCGCCGGGGGCCACGACGAGGGTCGGGACCGTGAACGGCGGCGTCATCGCCACCGGCTGGGTGATGGTCACCGTGGGTGCCACCGCGTTGGAGTTGATCGTGAAGTCGCGCGTGGCGCTGCGCAGGTCCGCCTGGCCGGCGTCGTCGATCGCCGTCGCGCTGCCGCGCCAGATGCCCTCGTGCGGCAGCGTGACCTCGTAGGACCAGGTGGCCGAGGTGGCGCCGATGACGTCCGGCGTCCCGCGGAAGGTGTTGTGGATGGGCGCGACGGTCCCATCGTTCTGCAGGTACTGCTGGTTCTCGTCGCGGAACCAGTAGGTGAGCGCGTTGACTCCGTGGTCGTCGGACGCCGTCCCCGTCATGGTGAACGTCGTGCTCGTCTGGATCCCGCTCGGCCCGTTGATCGAGGTCGTCGGCGTCGCGTCGTCCAGGCTGAACGACTCGATCTTCTTGATGGCCTTGGTCGCGTCGTTGACGCCGTTGGTCCCGTAGGTCTTCGCCATGATCTGCAGGTTGCGGTTGCCGGCGATCGTCACGGGCAGGGACCAGCTGCGGTTGGTCGTGCCGGCACCGAGGGTGGCGTAGAAGTTGTTCGCGCGGCCCCAGGAGACGCCGTCGTCCTGCAGGTACTGCTTGGAGTCACGGTCCTGGATCTCCACCTGGACCCGGCGGATGCCCTGCGGGTTCTTCGCGGTGCCCTGGATCGTGAACTCAGCACCACCGGTCACGACGCGCCCCTCGATCGGGGTGTCGATGGTCGTGTCGGTGGTGGACGGCGCCGGGACCGAGTTGAGGTCGTAGAAGGCCACCCGGCCGGTGCGGACGCCGCCCTGGAACATGCCGTCGCCGCCGACGAACAGACCGCGAGCCGTGGCCTCCATGGCCTTGTTGCCCTCGAAGGAGTTCGAGCCGGGGTTCCACTCGAGCGCGGTGCCGTCGACCGGGTTCAGCGCGCCGATGTGGTCGCGGCGCACCACCTGGTCGCCCAGGCCGTAGCCGCTGAGGCCCTGCCCGGTGCCGTAGCCGACGTTGTCGAGGCCGGGCCACGGCTGGTCAGCCGTGGGCGACTCGTTCCAGCTGAAGTGGCCGCCGACGTAGACGGCCTTCTCGGTGATGGCGATCGAGTACACGCTGTCGAACATGCGGGAGATCCACAGCGGCTCGACGAAGTCCCCGCCCTCGATGGGGTAGGCGATGGCGGTGTCGCTGATCGGCGGCCGGTCGCCGCCGGACCCGCTGCCCACGACGAAGTAGGAGTCGTCAGGAGCGATGTCGCCGGCGTAGATGCGCTGGACGCCGCCGACGATCGCGAGGTTCTCGTCCCACAGCCGGGTGCGCCAGGGCAGCAGCTGCTTGGTCTGGGTGTTGATGAGGCCGACGCCGAGGCGGTCCTGCCCGGCGATCTGGCGGCCGGTGTGGACGACGAGCAGCTTGGTCTCGTCGTGCGTCAGCTTGAGCTGCTGGACGGTGAGCGCCCCGTTGACCCCGATGCCGCCGGACAAGTTGTTGGTGAATCCGGTGTCGATGGCACCCGTCGAGGCGTTGACTGCCGCCAGGCCGGTCCGCAGCACACCGTTGATCCGGGTGAACTTCCCACCGACGTACAGGGTGGTGTTCGTGGCGGCCAGGGCGGTCACCTGGTTGTTCGTGCTGCGGGTGAACGCGAAGGTCGTCACCGGGGCACCGGTGGTGAGGTTGAGGCTGGCGACCTTCTGCCGGGCTACCCCGTTGACCGTGCTGAAGGTGCCACCCACGAACAGCTTGGTGCCGTCAGGGGACGCCTCGACGGCGCTGACTCCGCCGTTGAACGTCGGCCGGAAGGCCGTGTCGATGAGACCGGTGCTGAGGTTGTACGACGCGAGGTAGCGCTGGTTGACCGTCGTCGTCGTGCCGGTCGTGTTGGCCAGCGAGGTGAAGGTGCCGGCGATGAAGACCCGGTTGAGCTGCGGCACGACCTCGATGTCCCAGATCTCGCCGCTGCTGATCCGCGGGGTGTTCTTGCGGGGCACCTGGGGCACGAGGCTGGAGTGACCGGGCACCGGCTGCGCCGCCGCCGCCTCCGGGGCGGTCGCCACGGTCACTGCGGACACGGTGCCGGCGACCAGCGCCAGCACGGCGAGGGTGCTCGTCATGGAGCCCCAACGCAGACCCATCTTCTTCATCGTCACGACTTTCGCTCGGGTGCTGTGGCTGGACCGCTGAGGGCCGAGCCGATGGCTCCGTCCCTCGCTGTCGAGGCTAGCCAGGGGGGTCTCGCGCGACCGTCAGCCGTTCGGGCGGGAAGGGCCAACGTGCGGTCGACCCCCCTCCCTCGGCTGGTGGAGCGGTGCTGCCTCTCCGTACACGTTCGATCACGGAACGTGGAGCAGGCGGGGGGCCCCTGGTGGGTGGCCGATACGATCGGTGCACCGGGGGTTGCTGCCCCGTCACCGTCAGGAGGAGCCTGTCGTGCCCGACGTCCAGATCACCCTCAACGGCGACGTGCGTGCCGTGGCGGCCGGCACGACCGTGGCGGAGCTGGTCGAGGACGACCGCTCGGTGGTGGTCGCCCGGGTCAACGGCGAGCTGCGTGACCTCGACCGGGTGCTGGCCGACGGCGACGTCGTCGAGCCGGTGGCCATCGACTCCCCGGAGGGCCGGGCGGTCCTGCGGCACTCGACGGCGCACGTGCTGGCGCAGGCCGTGCAGGAGCTGTTCCCCGAGGCCAGGCTCGGCATCGGGCCGCCGATCGAGCACGGCTTCTACTACGACTTCGACGTGGCGACGCCGTTCACCCCCGAGGACCTCAAGCGTCTCGAGAAGAAGATGCAGGAGATCGTCCGGGCCGGGCAGCGGTTCTCGCGCCGGGTGGTCACCGAGGACGACGCCCGTGCGGAGCTGGCCGACGAGCCGTACAAGCTCGAGCTCATCGGCCTGAAGGCCCCCACCGAGGACGTCATGGAGGTCGGCGGCGGCGAGCTCACCATCTACGACAACGTCGACGCGCGGACCGGCGAGCGGTGCTGGGGCGACCTGTGCCGAGGTCCGCACCTGCCGACCACGCGGCGGATCCCCGCCTTCCGGCTGACCCGCTCCGCCGCCGCCTACTGGCGCGGCAGCGAGAAGAACCCGCAGCTGCAGCGCATCTACGGCACCGCCTGGGAGTCCCGCGAAGCACTTCAGGAGCACCTCGAGCTCATGGCCGAGGCCGAGCGTCGCGACCACCGGCGGCTCGGGGTGGAGCTGGACCTGTTCTCCTTCCCGGAGGAGATCGGGTCGGGGTTGGCCGTGTTCCACCCCAAGGGCGGGGTCGTCCGGCGGGTCATGGAGGACTACAGCCTGCGTCGGCACGAGGAGGCGGGCTACGAGTTCGTCAACAGCCCGCACATCACGAAGGAGGGGCTGTTCGAGACCTCGGGCCACCTCGGCTGGTACGCGAACAGCATGTACCCGCCCATGGAGCTCGACGAGGGGCACAAGTACTACCTCAAGCCGATGAACTGCCCCTTCCACATCCTCATCTACCGCAGCCGCGGCCGCTCCTACCGCGAGCTGCCCATGCGGCTGTTCGAGTTCGGCACCGTCTACCGCTACGAGAAGTCCGGCGTGGTCCACGGCCTGACCCGCGTGCGGGGCATGACGCAGGACGACGCGCACATCTTCTGCTCGAAGGAGCAGATGGGCGACGAGCTGAAGAACCTGCTGGGCTTCGTCCTCGACCTGCTGCGCGACTACGGCCTGACGGACTTCTACCTCGAGCTGTCCACCCGGGACGACAGCGAGAAGTTCGTCGGCGCGCAGGAGGACTGGGCGGAGGCGACCGAGGCGCTGCGCCAGGCGGCCGAGGAGTCCGGGCTCGACCTCGTCCCCGACCCCGGGGGTGCGGCCTTCTACGGGCCCAAGATCTCGGTGCAGACCAAGGACGCGATCGGCCGCACCTGGCAGATGTCGACGATCCAGGTCGACTTCCAGCTGCCGCAGCGCTTCGACATCGAGTTCCAGGCGGCCGACGGCACCCGCCAGCGGCCGATCATGATCCACCGGGCGCTGTTCGGGTCGATCGAGCGGTTCTTCGGCGTCCTCGTCGAGCACTACGCCGGGGCCTTCCCACCCTGGCTGGCGCCGGTCCAGGTCGTGGGCATCCCCGTGACCGACGCGCACGTGCCCTACCTCGACGACGTCGCCGCGCGGCTGCGCGAGCACGGCGTGCGCGTCGAGGTGGACGCCTCCGACGACCGGATGCAGAAGAAGATCCGGACGGCGCAGAAGCAGAAGGTCCCGTTCATGCTCATCGCGGGGGACGACGACGTCGCCCGCGGCGCGGTCTCGTTCCGGTTCCGCGACGGGACCCAGCGCAACGGGGTCCCGGTCGCCGAGGCGGTCGCCGAGGTCGTCGCGGCGATCCGGGACCGGGTGCAGGTGTGACCGACTCCTTCGACCGGCTGTGGACGCCGCACCGGATGGCCTACATCCGGGGGGAGAGCAAGCCCACCGACGACCTCGCCGGCGAGGGGTGCCCGTTCTGCCGGGCTCCCGGGGACGACGACTACGGGCTCGTCGTGGCCCGCGGGACTCTCGTGTACGCCGTCCTCAACCGCTACCCGTACAACACCGGGCACCTCATGCTCTGCCCGTACCGCCACGTCGCCGACTACACCGACCTGTCGGTGGACGAGGTCGCCGAGCTGGGCGAGCTCACGCAGGCCGCCATGCGCACCCTGCGAGCCGTCTCGGGGGCCCAGGGGTTCAACATCGGCATGAACCAGGGGGCTGTCGCCGGCGCGGGCATCGCCGGCCACCTGCACCAGCACGTGGTGCCGCGCTGGGGCGGGGACACCAACTTCATGCCGGTCGTCGGCCAGACCAAGGTCCTGCCCCAGCTGCTCACCGAGACCCGCGACCTGCTGACGGCGGCCTGGCCTGCCGAGTAGCACGGCCGCCCGTCGCCGTGGCCGACCGGGTGCGACACTGAGGCTGTCCGTCGTCCGTCAGGGGGCCGCCGTGTCCGGGTCGTCGCGCAGTCGGCTGCCGTTGGTGGTCGCTGTGGTGGTGGGGCTGCTGCTCATCGTCGGCGTCCGGCTGCTGACCGGGGACGGCGACGGCGGCTCCGCCGGATCCGAGCCCGGCTCCGGCGCTCGCCCCTCCGGCGACTGCGTCGTCCTCACCGTGGCCGCCTCCAGCGAGAAGGCCGCCCTGCTGCGGGACATGGCCGCCGACTACGCCACGACCGGCCCGGAGGCCGACGGCCGCTGCGTCGACGTCCAGGTCGTCTCGAAGGCCTCCGGCGGTGCGGCCGAGGCGCTGTCCCGCGGCTGGGACGAGGACGTCGACGGCCCGCGGCCGGACGTGTGGAGCCCGGCCTCGAGCTCCTGGACCGTGCTCGTCCGGCAGCGGCTGGCCGAGCGGGACGCCCCGGACGTCATCCCGGAGGACCTGCCGAGCGTCGCGCAGACCCCGCTGGTCCTCGCGATGCCGCGGCCCATGGCGCAGGCCCTCGGCTGGCCCGAGAAGGAGCTCGGCTGGACCGACCTGGTCGCGCTGTCCCGCGACCCCGCCGGGTGGGGCTCGGTGGGGCACCCCGAGTGGGGCCGGTTCAAGCTCGGCAAGACCAACCCCAACTTCTCCACGTCGGGGCTGAACGCGACGATCGGTGCCTACTTCGCGGCCACCGGGCTGTCCAGCGACCTGACCGTCGCCGACGTGACCGACCCCAAGACCGTCGCCTACGTCTCGGAGGTCGAGTCCTCCGTCGTGCACTACGGCGACACCACGCTGACCTTCCTGGCGAACCTGCAGCGGGCGGCGACGGAGGGGCAGGGGCTGACCTATGTCTCCGCGGTCACCGTCGAGGAGAAGTCGGTCTGGGACTACAACCAGGGCAACCCGTCAGGGGATCCCAAGACCCTGGGGCAGGCGCCCAAGCCGTCGGTGCCGCTGGTGGCCGTCTACCCGCGCGAGGGCACCCTGCTCTCCGACAACCCCTACGTCGTGCTCACCGCGGACTGGGTGGACGCCGTCAAGCGGACGGCGGCCGCCGGCTTCCTCGAGTACATCCAGCAACCGGACCAGCAGCGGCGGTTCCAGGAGGCGGCGTTCCGGACGTTCGAAGGTGAGCCCGGCGACGTCATCACCCCCGACAACGGCATGCTGCCCGACCGGCCCACGGCCGTGCTCGCCCCCCCCGCGCCGACGGTCCTCGACGCCGTCCAGCGGTCGTGGGACCAGCTGCGCAAGCGGGCCCGGGTCCTTCTCGTCCTCGACGTCTCCGGCTCGATGGGGGAGCCCGTGCCCAGCGTCGGTGCGACCAAGCTGGCGCTGGCCCAGGAGGCCACGGCCGAGGCGGTGGGACTCTTCGCCAAGGACGACGAGGTCGGGCTGTGGGTGTTCAGCACGCGGCTCGGCCCGAACGGCGAGCCGTGGCTGCAGCGGGTGCCGATCGGACCGGCCGCCACGACCCAGCCGACGATCGTGTCCGCGGTCGCGGGCCTGGTCCCCGAGGGCGGCACCGGCCTCTACGCGACCCTGCGGGAGGCGCACGAGCAGATGCTCGCCAACCTCGACACCGACCGGATCAACGCCATCGTCGTGCTCACCGACGGCCGCAACGAGTACCCCGCGGACAACAACCTCAGCTCGCTGCTGCGCGACCTCGAGGGGGAGAGCCTGGACACCTCCGTGCGGGTCTTCCCGATCGCCTACGGCGAGGACGCCGACCTCGAGGCGCTCACCGCCATCGCCGAGGCGTCGCAGGCCGCCGTCTACGACGCCAGCGACCCGGCGTCGATCGAGAAGGTGCTGATCAGCGTCGTGTCGAACTTCTGACCGGCAGACTGAGCCCGTGGCCGGAGCCCGCCTGCGCGATGAGCTCGCCGAGCCGTGGGGCATCGTGGCCGCCGGTCTGCTCGGCGGCCTGGGCTGGGCCGTCGGCCTGCCGGCCCTGGCGGCGGCCGGGGTCGCGGCGGCCGTCTACGGCGTGAAGGTGGGGACCGGGCTGCTGAGCGGCCGGGCGGAGCCGCCCGGGGACGACGGCCGGACCCCACGGCCGCTGCCCCCGCCGCCCAAGGGCAGCCCCGGTGACCTGTTGCTGCGCCGCGCCGACGCCGCGGTCGCGGACATCCAGCGGCTGAGCCGCACGCCGGGCAACCCGTGGTTGCGCGACCAGATCGACCGGGTCGATGAGGACGCCGGCGAGACGCTGGACTCGGTGCGCCGGGTCGCGGGTCGGCTGGCCATGGTCGAGGGCGCGCTGGCCCGCATCGACGTGGGCGCGCTGCAGGCCCGCCGGGCCGGGCTGAGCGTGGCCGCAGCGTCCGTGGCGGACCCCGGCCTGCGGGCCGAGCAGCAGCGGGGCGTCGCTGCCGTGGACCAGCAGCTGGCCGCCTACGGGCGGCTGGTGACCGCGCGGGACACCCTCGGCACTCGGCTGGAGACCACCGTCCTCGGCCTGGAGGGCCTGGTCACCGGGCTGCACGAGGTCATCGCGGCCGGGGAGGGCCTCACCGACCACGCGGGCGTGAGCGGCCGCAGCGTCCAGGCCATGGCCGCCGACCTCGACGCGCTGCGCCAGGGGCTGTCCGAGGTGGAGGCGCTGGACTGGCCCGAGCCACCGGGTGCCGGGCCCGCCTGACGGGCGCTCCGCCCACCCGGCTCAGTCCTTCGCCGCCTCCTCCTGCACCTTCGCCGCCAGGTGCTGCGGCATCGGCTCGTGCCGCAGGTACGTCCGGGTGAACGTCCCGGTGCCGTGCGACAGCGAGCGCAGGTCGATGGCGTAGCGGGTGATCTCGAGCTCGGGCACGTCGGCCCGGACCAGGGTGCGGCCGTGCCCCACCGGCTCGGTCCCGGTCACCCGGCCGCGACGGCCGGACAGGTCGCTCATGACGCCGCCGACGTACTCGTCGGCGACGAGGACGCTGATCTCGTCGACCGGCTCGAGCATGAGCACCGTGGCCGCCTTGGCAGCCTCCTTCAGGGCCAGCGCCCCCGCGGTCTGGAAGGCCATGTCGGAGGAGTCGACCGAGTGCGCCTTGCCGTCGAACAGCGTGACCCGGATGCCCGTCACGGGGTAGCCCGCGGCGACGCCGCGGTCCATCTGGGTGCGTACGCCCTTCTCCACCGAGGGGATGAACTGCCTCGGCACCGCCCCGCCGACGACCTTGTCGACGAACTCGAAGCCGTCGCCGTCGGGCAGCGGCTCGACCTCGATGTCGCAGACGGCGTACTGGCCGTGCCCGCCGGACTGCTTGACGTGCCGGCCGTGGCCCTTGGCCGGGCCGGCGAAGGTCTCGCGCAGGGACACCCGCAGCGGCACGGCGTCGACGGCCACCCCGTACCGGTTCTTCAGCCGGTCGAGCAGCACGTCGGCGTGCGCCTCGCCCATGGTCCACAGCACCAGCTGGTGGGTCTCCGGGTTGTGCTCCAGGCGCAGCGTGGGGTCCTCGGCGACGAGCCGCTGGAGACCCTGGGAGAGCTTGTCCTCGTCGGCCTTGGCGTGCGCGACGATGGCGATCGGCAGCAGCGGCTCCGGCATGACCCACGGTTCCATGACGAGCGGGGTGTCCTTGTCGGAGAGGGTGTCCCCAGTCTCGGCCTTCGTCAGCTTGGCGACGGCCACGATGTCGCCGGCGACGGCCCGGCCGACGGTCCGCTGGGTCTTGCCCAGGGGGGACGACAGGGCCCCGATGCGCTCGTCGACGTCGTGGTCGGCGTGCCCGCGGTCGGAGCCGAAGAAGCTCGAGAAGTGCCCGGACACGTGGACGACCGTGTCGGGCGCCAGCGTCCCGGAGAAGAGGCGGACAAGGCTGATCCGCCCGACGTACGGGTCGGTCGTGGTCTTGACGACCTCGGCGACCAGGGGACCAGCGGGGTCGCAGGTCAGCGGTCCCCGCGGCTTGCCGGCCAGGTCGGTCACCGGCGGGACGGGGTGCTCCAGCGGGGAGGGGAAGCCCGAGACCATCACCTCGAGCAGCTCGGCCATGCCGAGCCCGGACGGGGCGGCGGCGCCCAGCACGGGGTAGAACGACCCGCGGGCGACGGCCTTCTCGAGGTCCGCCACGAGCGTGGCCAGGTCGATGTCCTCACCGCCGAGGTAGCGGTCCATGAGGGTCTCGTCCTCGGACTCGGCGATGATCCCCTCGATGAGGGCGTTGCGGGCACCCTCGATCAGGGGCAGGTGCTCGGCGTCGGGGGCCCGGGTGACCCGCTGCCCGGAGGAGTGGTCGTAGACCTGCTGCGAGAGCAGGCCGATGAGCCCCGCGGCGGCGCCGTTGTCGTCGGCCAGGGGCAGGTACAGGGGCAGCACGCCCTCCCCGAACACCCGCTGGCAGACCGCGACCGTCTCGTCGAAGTCGGCGCGCTGGTGGTCCAGCTTCGTGATGACGACGGCGCGGGGCATGCCGACGGCGGCGCACTCCTCCCACAGCAGCTGGGTGCTGCCGTCGACGCCGTCCACGGCGGACACGACGAACAGCGCCGCGTCGGCGGCCCGCAGGCCGGCGCGCAGGTCGCCGACGAAGTCCGCATACCCCGGTGTGTCGAGCAGGTTGACCTTGACCCCCTGCGTCTCGAGCGGGGCGACGGCCAGCGAGACCGAGCGCTGCTGACGCACCTCCGCCTCGTCGAAGTCGCTCACCGTGGTGCCGTCCTCGACCCGACCGGCCCTCGGGATCGTCCCGGTCGCGACGAGCAGGGCCTCGACGAGCGTGGTCTTCCCCGCCCCGGTGTGGCCGACCAGCACGACGTTGCGGATGTGTGCCGCCTGGTCGGCCGCCGATGCCCTGCCGGCGCCTGCCGGGGCGTTCGTCGCCATCGTGGACCGCCTCCTTGTCCTCGTCCGGGACGCCGTTGTCCCGGACGCGTCCCGCCAGAATCTACCGGCAGCGCGGCACCGGGGCGGAGCGGCATCGGGTCGCTACCCTGGGCGTCGCCCGTGGCGCTCGCCGCGGCCCCCGTCGTCGGAAGAGCTCGATGCTGTCGCGCCACGCGAAGTCGTTCGCCACCCGGTTGTTCAACCCGGTGGCGGGTGGCCTGCTGCGCCTGGGCGTCACGCCCGACGCCGTGACCTGGGCCGGGACGCTGGTCACCGTCACGGCGAGCCTGTGGTTCTACCCGCGCGGGGAGTTCTTCCTGGGCTCCCTGGTGATCGCCTGCTTCGTGATCTTCGACACCCTCGACGGCACGATGGCCAGGCTGTCCGGGCGGTCCAGCCGTTGGGGGGCGTTCCTCGACTCCACGCTGGACCGAGTGGCCGATGCCGCGCTGTTCGCGGGGCTGCTGCTGTGGTTCACCGGGGAGGGCGACGACCCGGTGCTCGCCGGGGTGACCCTGGTCGTCCTCATCGGCGGCGGCGTGGTGTCGTACACGAAGGCGCGGGCGGAGGGCCTGGGCTTGACGTGCAACGTGGGGATCGCGGAACGGGCTGAGCGGATCATCCTCGTGCTCGTCACGACGGGGCTCGCCGGCCTCCTGGACTGGCCCTGGCTGCAGGCGGTCGGGCTGTGGGTGCTCGCCGCGCTGACGGTCGTGACCATCGGGCAGCGGATGGTGGAGGTGCGCCGCCAGGCGACCGTCGAGCCGCCGGTGCCCGGGGCATGAGGCACCGGCTCACCGACGCCGCCTACGCCGGCGGCTGGTCGGTCGTGCGGCACCTGCCCGAGGGGGTGGCGGACCGCTCGTTCCGGACGCTGGCCGACCAGGCGTGGCGGCGGCGCGGGCGCGGGGTGGCCCAGCTCGAGCGGAACCTGGCCCGGGTCGTCCCCGACGCCACGTCCGACGAGCTGCGGGAGCTCAGCCGGGAGGGCATGCGCTCCTACTTGCGGTACTGGCGGGAGGTCTTCCGCCTCAGCGACCTGACCCGGCAACAGATCGTCGACGGGTTCACCCTCGATGGGCAGGACCTGCTCGCCGAGACGTTGGCCTCGGGTCGGGGCGTGGTCGTGCCGCTGCCGCACTCGGGGAACTGGGACCTGGCCGGTGCCTGGTTCACCCTCACGCACGCGCGGCTGACCACGGTCGCCGAGCGCCTGCAGCCGGAGTCGCTGTTCGAGCGGTTCCTCGCCTTCCGCCGGTCGTTGGGCATGGAGGTGCTCCCGCTCACCGGCGGCGAGGGCCCCTACGGGACGCTGCTGGACCGGCTGCGCGGGGGCGGTCTCGTGGCACTGCTGGGCGATCGCGACCTCACGCGGGCCGGCGTCCCCGTGACCTTCTTCGGCGAGCCGACCCGGATGCCGGCCGGTCCCGCTGCCCTGGCCCTCGCCTCGGGGGCGGCCCTCCTGCCGGCCACGCTGTGGTTCGACGGGCGGATGTCCCGGGGGCGTATCCACCCGGAGGTCCGTCCGCCGGGCACAGGTACGAAGGCCGAGCGGGTGGCGGCCATGACCCAGTCGGTGGCGGACGTCTTCGCGCGGGAGATCGCCGTCCACCCGCACGACTGGCACATGCTCCAGCGCCTGTGGGTCGCCGACCTCGACCCCGCCCGGACGGCTCGCTGGGACGAGGCCGGGTCGTGAGGGTCGGGCTGGTGTGCCCGTACTCGTGGGAGGTGCCCGGCGGCGTCAAGGAGCACGTGCGCGACCTCGCCGAGGAGCTGCTGCGGCTCGGGCACGACGTCTCGGTGCTGACCCCCGGTGACCCGGAGGCCGACCTGGAGCCGTACGTCGTGTCCGTCGGCCGGGCCGTCCCGGTGCCGTTCAACGGGTCGGTGGCCCGGCTGGTCTTCGGACCGGTGTCGGCGTCCCGGGCCCGGCGGTGGATCCGGGAGAACTCCTTCGACGTCCTGCACGCGCACGAGCCGCTCGCGCCCAGCCTGGGGATGCTCACCGTCTGGGCCGCCTCCGGCCCGATCGTCGGGACCTTCCACGCCAACTACCTGCCCCGGTCCCGGGTCTACGGCGCCAGCTACGGGGTGGCCCAGCCCACGCTGGAGCGGCTGTCGGCGCGCATCGCGGTGAGCGAGGCCGCCCGCGGCACGGTGGTCACCCACGTGGGGTGGGACGCCGTGCTGATCCCCAACGGGGTGTCCGTGCGCCGGTACGCCGGGGACCGGCTGCTGCCCGGCTTCCCGCGCGAGGAGCCGACGATCGGCTTCCTCGGCCGCATCGACGAGCCGCGCAAGGGGCTGCCGGTGCTCGTCGAGGCCCTGCCGGCGATCGCGGCCGAGCACCCGTCGGTGCGGCTGCTCGTGGCGGGGCCCGGCGACGTGGCCGAGGTGTCCGCCGCGCTCCCGGACGAGGTCCTGGCGCGGACGGACTTCCTGGGGCTGGTGAGCGACGACGACAAGGCCGCGCTGCTGCGCTCGGTGGACCTCTACGTCGCGCCGAACACCGGCGGGGAGAGCTTCGGCATCGTGCTGCTGGAGGCCATGGCCGCCGGTGCACCGGTCCTGGCGAGCGACATCGACTCCTTCCGCACCGTGCTCGACAACGGCCGCGCCGGGGAGCTGTTCCCCGTCGGGGACGCCGCTGGCCTGGCGGCGGCGGCCGGGCGGCTGCTGGCCGACCCTGAGCGACGCCGTGCGGTGGGCGCCGCCGGCCGGGCCCACGTGCAGCAGTACGACTGGGCCGAGGTGGCCCGACGGGTCGTCGCCGTCTACGAGACGGTGGCCAAGCCCGGCGTCGTCGTCACCGAGGACACCCGCGCCCACGGGTTCGGGCTGTTCGCCCGGCCGCGGGAGAACGGCGGATGAGGGTCGACTGGTGGGTCGTCGTCCTCGTCACGGCCGTCGTCCTGTTCGGGCTGTACCTGCGCGGGCTGGCCGGCCGGCTGGACCGGCTGCACGTGCGTGTCGAGGCGGCCGCCGAAGCCCTCGACGCCCAGCTCGTCCGCCGGTCGGCAGCCGTCCTGGAGACCGCCACCTGCGGGCTGCTGGACCCGGCGTCGTCCATGCTGCTGGCCGACGCCGCCCACGCCGCGCAGGTGGCCGAGCCGCCCCAGCGCGAGCAGGTCGAGAGCGCCCTGACCCACGCGCTGCGGGCCACCCTGGACGGACCCGAGGTGTCCGAGGTGATGGCCAGTGGCGGGCCCGGTCAGGAGGTGCTCGCCGACCTCGCCGAGGCCTGCCACCGCGTGGTGCTGGCCCGGCGGTTCCACAACGACGCGGCGGCTGCCACGTTCCGGCTGCGCCGGCAGCGCGTGGTCCGCTACCTGCGGCTGGCGGGCAGCGCACCGATGCCGCGCACGTTCGAGATGGACGACCTGCCGCCGGAGCCGCTGCGCATCCCCGGCTGAGCCGCCCGCGCGACGTACAGTCCCCCCGTGCTCCCCGCCTCGCCCGCACCGCTGCGCCTGGTGGGCGCCGCCCTCGCCGTGGCCGGCCTCGTCTCGGCCTGTGCCAGCGGGACGCCGTCGGGTGACGGCTCAGCCTCGGCCCGCCCGGCCACCACCGTGACCGCCGCCCCGACGCCGACTCCCACGCCCACGCCGTCGCCGGTCGTTCGGTCGGTGCTCTCCGGCCGCTCTGGGGAGGCGGACGGGCCGGTGCTCGTCGTCAAGCTCGACAACACCCGCTACGCCGCCCCGCACGCCGGCCTGCTGGACGCCGACGTCGTGTACCTGGAGGAGGTGGAGTACGGCATCACCCGCTACGCCGCGGTGTACTCCACGCGGCTGCCGAAGGCGGTGGGCCCGGTCCGC
>JALOLN010000037.1 GCA_025455945.1 Actinomycetes bacterium | reverse complement strand
GTGAGCAGGCGCACCGCTGCGGCCTTGTCCAGCGGGTCGTTGCCGTTGCCGCACTTGGGCGACTGCACGCACGAGGGGCAGCCGCTCTCGCAGCCGCAGGAACCGATGGCGTCGGCGGTCGCGGCGAGCCAGGCTGCGGCGGCCTGGTAGCCGCGCTCGGCGAAGCCCGCGCCACCGGGATGGCCGTCGTGGACGACCACCGTCGGCAGCCCGGTGTCCTCGTGGCACGCCGTCGAGACTCCGCCGACGTCCCAGCGGTCGCAGGTGGCGAACAGCGGCAGCAGGCCGATGGAGGCGTGCTCGGCCGCATGGGCGGCGCCGGGCAGGTCCGTCTCCGTGAGCCCGGCGGCGTGCACCAGGTCCGGGGTCACGGTCCACCACACCGCCCGCGTGCGCAGCGGCCGGGCCGGCAGGTCCAGCGGGTGCTCGCCGAGGACCTCCCCGGTGCGCAGCCTACGGGTGAGGTAGCCGACGACCTGCGAGGTCACGTCGACGTCGCCGAAGGACACCGTGGCCTGGCCCCAGGACTGGGTCCGGCGGGTCTGGACGATGCGCAGGGTGGTCACCGTGCGTGCGGTGGTCGTGTAGTCGGGGGTCGCCGCGGACACCAGGGCGACGGCGTCGTCGAGGTCGAGGGCCTCGACGAGGAACGTGGCCCCCTGGTGCACGTAGACCGCCCCCGGGTGGACCGTCCGGTCCGCCGCCCCGGCGTCCACGGTCCCGAGCACCCGTCCGGTGCCGGACTCCACGACCCGCACCGCAGGACCCCCGACACCCCGCAGGTCGGCGAGGTCCGCGGCGCGCTCGTGCCGGGTCCAGTACCACCCGGTCGGGCGCCGGCGCAGCAGCGCACGGCGCACGAGGTCCTCGACGACGGTGGGCGCCGCAGGGCCGAAGGCGGCCACGTCGTCGTCGGTGAGCGGCAGCTCGGCGGCGGCGGCACACAGGTGCGGGGCGAGCACGTACGGGTTGTCGGGGTCCAGCACACTGGCCTCCACCGGCCGGCCGAACACGGCCTCGGGGTGGCGCACGAGGTAGGTGTCGAGGGGGTCGTCGCGAGCGACGAGCACCGCCAGCGCGTCCCGCCCGGCCCGCCCGGCCCGGCCGGCCTGCTGCCACAGCGAGGCCCGGGTCCCCGGCCAGCCGGCCAGCAGGACGGCGTCCAGCCCGGTGACGTCGACGCCCAGCTCCAGCGCCGACGTCGCCGCGACGCCGAGCAGCCGTCCGGAACGCAGGTCCGCCTCCAGCGCCCGGCGCTCCTCGGGCAGGTACCCGGCCCGGTAGGCCGCGACCCGGTCGGACAGCCCGGGGTCCACCTCCGCGAGCGCCGTGCGGGCCGCCGCGGCAACCACCTCCGCCCCCCGCCGGGACCGCACGAAGGCCAGCGTCCGGGAGCCCCCCACGACCAGGTCGGTCAGCAGGTCGGCCGTCTCAGCCAGGGCGGACCGGCGGACCGGGGCGCCCCGCTCGCCCTCGTGACCGGTGAGCGGGGGCTCCCACAGGGCGAACTCGACCGCCCCCCGTGGCGCGGCGTCGTCCGCCACCGCTGTCACGGGGGCGCCGACGAGGCGGGCCGCCGACTCCGCGGGGTCGGAGACCGTGGCCGAGGCCAGCACGAACACGGGGTCGGCGCCGTACCTGGCCGCGACCCGCCGGAGCCGTCGCAGCACCGCCGCGACGTGCGAGCCGAACACGCCGCGGTAGGTGTGGCACTCGTCGACGACCACGAAGCGCAGCGCCCGGAGGAACGGTGCCCACCGGGCATGCCCGGGCAGCAGCGAGCGGTGCAGCAGGTCCGGGTTGCTGAGCACGTAGGACGCGTGCGCCCGCACCCACTCCCGCTCCTCGTTCGGGGTGTCGCCGTCGTAGGTGGCGGCCCGCACGCCGGGCACGTCGAGGTCGACGAGAGCGCGCAGCTGGTCGGCAGCCAGGGCCTTGGTGGGGGACAGGTACAGCGCGACGGCCCCCCGGCCGGGTCCGCCGGCGCGGATCGCCGTGAGCACCGGCAGCAGGTACGCCAGCGACTTCCCCGAGGCGGTGCCGGTCGCGACGACCACCGACTGCCCGCCGTGGGCCAGGTCGGCCGCGGTCGCCTGGTGCCGCCACGGTGCGACGACGCCCGCGGCGCGCAGCCGCTCGACGACCACGGGGTCGGCCCAGTCTGGCCAGTCCGCCGTGACCCCGGGCCGGGCCGGCACCCGCTCGACGTGGGTGAGCCGGTCGGCCCGCCCCGGGGCGGCGAGCAGCCCGCTCAGCAGGTCGGCAGGTGAGACGGTGGTGGACACGACGCGGCCAGTGTCACACGGCCCGGCGTGGTTGAATCGCGACAGGCAACGCACCCCGTGGTCGGCCCCTGGAGGATTCGTGGACCTCTCGCTCGAGACCCGGACCGAGGGCGACCGCACCGTGATCGAGGTGGGTGGCGAGGTCGACGTCTACACCGCACCGACGCTGCGGGAACAGATCATCGCCCTCGTCGAGGCCGGTCAGTACCACCTCGTGGTCGACATGGAGCGCGTGGAGTTCCTCGACTCCACCGGCCTCGGTGTCCTCGTGGGCGGGCTCAAGCGGGTCCGGGCCCACGACGGGTCCCTCGCCCTGGTCTGCACCCAGGAGCGGATCCTCAAGATCTTCCGGATCACCGGCCTGACGAAGGTGTTCCCCATCCACGGCAGCGTCGCCGACGCCGTGGCGGCGACCGGCTGACCAGGACCGAGGGGGTGCCCGTGCCCACCGTCGAGCTGCGCTTCACCGCCCTGCCCGCGCACGTCCGCACCGCGCGGCTGGTGGCGGTGTCGCTGGCCCGCCGCGCGGGGGTGGCCGACGACCTGCTCGACGAGGTGCGGCTGGCGGTCGGTGAGGCGGCGACCCGCGCGGTGAGCCGGCACCGGACGAGCTGTCCGGCCGAGCCGGTCCTGCTCCGGCTGACCGACACGGGCGACCACTTCACCGCCGAGGTCGTCGACGTGGCGAGGGACCCGTCGCCGGCCGCCGCGCCGCCCGCGCTGGCCCTCGCCACGCTGGCCGAGACCGCCGAGCAGGCCCACCCGGACGCCGACCTCGACGAGTCGCTGCCGCCCGGGGTCGACCTGGCGGTGATCGGGGGGCTGGTCGAGGACGTGCAGGTGGCGGCGGGGCCGGGTGGCTGCACGGTGCTGATGGCCTGGCCCACCTCCGCCGGGCGCTGACCGCCGACGGCGCTACCCACCCTGGATTGGGACGCGCCTGGCCCCCTGCGTAGACTCCGCCGCGCCGGGCGAGCCCTCGGATCTGCAGGCGCGCCGCGACAGCACGTACCGGCCGAACAGGAGGACGAATGTCCGGGATCCAGCTCGCCACGGGCGAGGCGGTCTCACTCTCCGGGGGCAACATGACGCTGGTCGTCGTGGTCGCCGCCATCGCGCTCGGGGCCCTCGTGGTCGCTGGGCTGCTCGTCCGAGAGGTCCTCGCCGCCGGCGAGGGAACCGAGCGGATGCAGGAGATCGCCGGCGCGGTGCAGGAGGGGGCCGCGGCCTACCTCGCGCGGCAGTTCCGAACCCTCGGCGTCTTCGCCGTCATCGCCTTCTTCCTGCTCTTCGTCCTCCCCGCGGACTCCACCAGCGAGCGGATCGGGCGGTCGGTCTTCTTCCTCGTCGGCGCGCTGTTCTCGGCCATCACCGGGTACATGGGCATGTGGCTGGCGGTGCGCGGCAACGTGCGCGTCGCGGCCGCCGCGCAGGAGTCCGGCGAGCAGCGGGCGATGAAGATCGCCTTCCGGACCGGCGGGGTCGCGGGCATGTTCACGGTCGGTCTGGGCCTGTTCGGCGCCGCCCTCGTCGTCCTGATCTACAAGGGCGACGCCCCGAAGGTCCTCGAGGGCTTCGGCTTCGGCGCCGCCATGCTCGCCATGTTCATGCGTGTCGGCGGCGGCATCTTCACCAAGGCGGCCGACGTCGGCGCCGACCTCGTCGGCAAGGTCGAGCAGGGCATCCCGGAGGACGACCCCCGCAACGCGGCCACGATCGCAGACAACGTCGGCGACAACGTCGGCGACTGCGCGGGCATGGCGGCCGACCTCTTCGAGTCCTACGCGGTGACCCTCGTCGCCGCCCTCATCCTCGGCAAGGCCGCCTTCGGCGACATCGGCCTGGTCCTCCCGCTGGTCATCCCGGCCATCGGCGTCGTCACCGCGGTCATCGGCATCTTCGCCGTGTCCCCGCGGGCCGGCGACCGCTCGGGCATGAGCGCGATCAACCGCGGCTTCTTCATCTCCGCCGCCGTGTCGGCGGTCCTCGTCGCCATCGCCGCCTACCTCATGCTCCCCGCCACGATCGTCGAGCTCAAGGGCGTCGTGGTCGGCAACCTCGGGCTGGTCAGCGTCGACACGTACAACCCGCGGCTGCTCGTCATCGGCGCCGTGCTCATCGGCATCGTCCTGGCCGCGTCGATCCAGCAGCTCACCGGCTACTTCACCGAGACCAACCGCCGCCCGGTCGACGACGTCTCCAAGTCCTCCCTCACCGGCCCGGCGACGGTGATCCTCGCCGGCATCAGCGTCGGCCTGGAGTCCGCGGTCTACTCGGCGCTGCTCATCGGCGCTGCGGTCTTCGGGGCCTACCTGCTCGGCGCCGGCTCGGTGACCCTGTCGCTGTTCGCCGTCGCCCTGGCCGGCACTGGACTGCTCACCACGGTCGGCGTCATCGTCTCGATGGACACCTTCGGCCCGGTGTCCGACAACGCCCAGGGCATCGCGGAGATGTCCGGCGACGTCCACGGCGAGGGCACCAAGGTGCTCACCCGGCTCGACGCGGTCGGCAACACGACCAAGGCGATCACCAAGGGCATCGCGATCGCGACGGCGGTGCTGGCGGCGACCGCGCTGTTCGGCGCCTTCAGGGACGCCGTCCAGCAGGCGGCCGGGGACTCCGAGGGCGGGCTGAGAGGCCTGGCGCCGCAGGACCTGCTGCAGTACACCGGCGTCCTGGACGTGTCCAACCCGCGTAACCTCGTCGGCCTGCTCATCGGGGCGTCGGTGGTGTTCCTGTTCTCCGGCCTGGCCATCAACGCTGTCTCGCGGGCCGCCGGCGCCGTGATCTTCGAGGTGCGCCGCCAGTTCCGCGAGCACCCCGGGATCATGGACTACACCGAGAAGCCGGAGTACGGCAAGGTCGTGGACATCGTCACCCGCGACTCCCTGCGGGAGCTGGCCACCCCGGGCCTGCTCGCCGTCCTCACCCCGATCGCCGTCGGCTTCGGCCTCGGCATCGGGGCGCTCGGCTCCTACCTCGCCGGCACCATCGCCACCGGCACCCTCATGGCGGTGTTCCTGGCCAACTCCGGCGGGGCGTGGGACAACGCCAAGAAGTTCGTCGAGGACGGCAACTTCGGCGGCAAGGGCTCCGAGGCCCACTCCGCCACGGTCATCGGTGACACCGTCGGCGACCCGTTCAAGGACACCGCCGGCCCGGCGATCAACCCGCTGATCAAGGTGATGAACCTCGTGTCGCTGCTCATCGCCCCGGCCGTCGTCGCCGTGACGCTGGATGGCAACACCACGCTGCGGGTGGCCATCGCGGTCGTCGCGGTCGTCATCGTCGTCGGTGCCGTCGTCGTCTCCAAGCGGCGTCCGATCGCCGTCGGCGAGCTGCCCGCGGAGACATCGGTCTGAGCACCCCCCGGCTCGACCGCGACACGGTCCGCCGGCTGCGGGCCGACCTGCTCGCAGCCGGCTACACCGTCGACGGCGTCCTCGAGCAGCTCGGCCCGACGGCGTACGCGGCCCTCGGGCGAGGCGAGGGTGTTCCCGCGCTGCGCGAGACCGCCGACGGCTCGCCCCGCGCCACCCTCATCCGGCTGTTCGTCCTGCAGACCGCCGTCGACGGTTCCGCCGCCCGAGCGGCGCTGCGAGGCGTCGGTGGCGTCGAGCCGCTCGTCGCCGGCGGGGTGCTGGCCCGCGACGGGGAACAGGTCCGCCCCGTCGTCGACGTCCGCCCCTACGCCGCCGACGACGCGGACCTCTACGTCGTCTCCGACCTGGGCGTGGGCCTCGGTGGGGTGCGGGGGCCGGTGCCCGCCGACCACGTCCTCGGTGTCGGCGGGGCGTCGACGACGCTCGCCCAGATCACCGTGCGGCCGGAGGCCGACCGGGCCCTGGACATCGGGACCGGGTGCGGCGTGCAGGCGCTGCACCTGGCCCGGCACGCCCGGCACGTCGTGGCGACCGACCGCAACCCTCGGGCGCTGGCTCTCGCCCACCTCTCCGCCGGCCTGTCGTCCACCGACCTCGAGCTGCGCGAGGGCTCGCTGTACGAGCCGGTGGCCGGTGAGCGGTTCGACCTCGTGGTGTCGAACCCGCCCTTCGTCGTCGCGCCCACGGCCCGCTTCGCCTACCGCGACTCCGGCCTGCCCGGGGACGAGGTGTGCCGGCGGCTCGTCGACGGGGCGCCCCAGCACCTCGCCGACGGCGGGTGGTGCCAGCTGTTGGCGAGCTGGCTGCACGTCGAGGGGGAGGACTGGCGCGAGCGGGTCGCCGGGTGGGTGGTCCCCACCGGCTGCGACGCCTGGGTGGTCCAGCGCGAGGTGCAGGACCCCACCGAGTACGCCGAGCTGTGGCTGCGCGACTCCGGCGAGCACGGCACGCCGGGCTACGAGCGGGCGTACGCCGACTGGCTGGACGCCTTCGCGGCCCTGCGGGTCGTCGGCGTCGGGTTCGGCTGGATCACGCTGCGCCGCAGCGGCTCGGCGGACCCCTTCGTCCGGATCGAGGAGCTGCGCCACCAGGTCGAGCAGCCCGTCGGTGCAGCCGTCCAGGGCTGGTTCGCCCGGCAGGACCTGCTGCGTGAGCTCTCCGACGAGGGGCTGCGGGGCGCCCGGCTCGTCGTCGACCCCGACGTCCGGCTGGACCAGGAGGTCGAGCCGGGGCAGGGCGGTCCGGTGGTGACCGCCCTGCGGCTGCGACAGACCCGGGGGCTACGGCGCAGCGGCAGCCTCGACCCCGTCGGCGCTGCCGTCGTCGAGCGCTGCGACGGCACCCGCACGCTGGGCACGGTCCTCGAGGAGGTCGCTGCCCGGTACGGGCTCGACCCGGACGACGTCGCCGAGGGGGCGCTGAGCGCCGTCCGGGACCTGGTCGCCGACGGGTTCCTCGTCGCCTGAGGCGGGGGCCGCACGGACCCCCACCAGCGCCAGCCCGGCGAGCACACCCAGGGCGGCCAGGGTGGCCCAGGCCGCGGCGAACGACACCCGCTCGGCCAGCAGCGGCAGGGTCAGCAGCGTGAGTGCACCCGCCAGCTGGCGGGCCAGCGACTGCGCCGACAGGACCGTCGCCCGCTCCGCCGGTCCGACGGCGTCGTGGGTCAGCACCAGCGACGGCGGGCCGGCGAGACCGAGCAGGGCGTAGTAGCCGACGAACCCCGCGGCGGCCACGAGGAGGAGCGGGCTGGCGAGGCCGAGCAGCGCCAGGCCCGCCGCCGCGGTGGCGCCGACGACCAGCCGGGCGGGAGAGCCCAGCAGGCGGGTCGCCGCCGGCGCCAGCACCGACCCGGCGGCGGTGGCCAGGAAGCCGGCGGTCACCAGCACGGCGTAGGGGCCCGCGGCCGCCGCCTCCCCGCCGAGCCGGACGGCGGCGGTCAGGGGGCCCAGCAGCTCGACCCCGGCCAGCGTGGCACCCACACCCAGCGCGGAGAGGGTGAGCCGGCGCAGCACCCGGCTACCGACCGCGAGACCCACGCCGGTGCGGACCGTGCCCGGGACCTCCCGCCAGGCCGCGCGCAGGCGCTGCCCAGGCCGGTGGTCCTCGACGACGAGCAGCAGCAGGGCGACGCCGTGGCCGACCCCGAGGACGGCGGCGGCGACGACGGGTGCCGCCAGCGCGACCGACGCGAGCGCCCCGCCGGTGAGCGCGCCGGCCCCGAGCGCGGCCGCGCCGACCGCCTCGCCGCGGGAGAGGCCACGGGTCAGCGGCGCCGTGGCGTCGGTCGCCCGCGTGGCGTCGACGTACCAGGCCTGCAGCGGGCCGGAGTCCAGCGCCCGGGCGACCCCGCTGAGGAGGACGGCTGCGGCGAGGACCACGACGTCGCGGCCGACGGCCAGCCCGACCAGCGCGACGACGTCGACGGCCGCCGCGACCACGAGGACGCGGCGCCGGCCGACGGTGTCGGCGAGCCCGCCGGTGGGCAGCTCGAGCAGCGCCACCGTGATCCCGTAGCCGGCGAAGAGCGCGCCGATGGTCTGGGCCGAGAGGCCACGCGAGCTCAGCAGCAGGACGAGGACGGGGATCACCAGGCCGGTGGGGAACCAGCGCCAGGCGGTGAGGACGAGGTAGCGCCGGGTCCACCGGTCCCCGCCGGCGGGGGGTCTCACGGCAGGCCCCGCAGCGGCAGCAGGGCGAGGTGGACGGCGACCAGCTCGGCCTCGTCGTCGTCCGCGGGGCGCTGCGCGGTCTCGGCGACGACCCGGACGAGCGCCTCGACCAGGGCGGCGGCGTCGGCGGGCCGCAGCCGCAGCACCCAGTCGGAGAGCCCGGCGACGTCCTGCCAGGCACCGGACCCGGTCGCCGAGGCGGCCAGCCACGACTCCAGGCCGCGGGCCAGCCAGCCGAGCTGGGCCCGCTGCATCCCCTCGAGGGCGGCCCGGCCGTCCGGTGTGCCGGAGAGGTCGCCCGCGCGGTACTCGCTCATCGGGGCGGTCGCCTGCCATCGGCGTTCGCGGCCCGAGGGCTGGTCGGCGGTCTCCTCGACGAAGCCGAACCGGGCCAGCTGGCGCAGGTGGTAGCTGGTCGAGCCGCTGGACTCGCCCACCCGGCGGGCCAGCCCGCTGGCGGTGGCCGGGCCCTCCAGCCGCAGCAGACCCAGCAGCCGGCCGCGCAGCGGGTGCGCCACGGCCTTGAGCGCCGCTGGGTCGGTGATGCGCAGGGTGGGGCTGAGACCGGTCACGCCCTCAGGGTAGACCGCAAAGGAATATTTGCAAAGATACCTTTGCGGTTTACCTGGGGAGTGGTGTCGGGTTGACAGCCGCCCGGCTTGTAGCGTCACACTCCGGCGCACCCCCCATCGAGTGACCCCGCCCGCGGGCGAGGAAGGCAGCAGCGTGTCCGACACCGACCAGACGCCGACCGGCACCCGCCGGCTCGTGATCGTGGAGTCGCCGGCGAAGGCGAAGACGATCAAGGGCTACCTCGGGCCGGGCTACGACGTCGAGGCCAGCGTCGGCCACGTCCGCGACCTGCCCGACAAGCGGACCCCGGCGCCGGCGCAGCTCAAGGGCACCGACGTGGGCCGGCTCGGCATCGACGTCGCCAACGACTTCGCCCCGGTCTACGTCGTCAGCACCGACAAGAAGTCCAAGATCGCCGACCTGAAGAAGCGGTTGAAGACCGCCGACGAGCTGCTGCTCGCCACCGACGAGGACCGCGAGGGCGAGGCGATCGCCTGGCACCTGCTGCAGGTGCTGCAGCCGAAGGTCCCGGTCCGCCGCATGGTGTTCCACGAGATCACCCGGGACGCGATCCGGGAGGCCGCCGAGCACACCCGCGAGCTCGACCAGCGCCTCGTCGACGCCCAGGAGGCCCGGCGGATCATCGACCGCCTCTACGGCTACGAGGTCAGCCCCGTGCTGTGGAAGAAGATCACCACCGGGCTCTCGGCCGGACGCGTGCAGTCCGTGGCGACCCGGCTGGTCGTGGAGCGCGAGCGCGAGCGGATCGCCTTCGTCGCGGCCGGGTACTGGGACCTCGAGGCGGAGCTCGACCCCGGGGCGTTCACTGCCCGGCTGGTCGCGGTGGACGGGGCACGGGTGGCCACCGGGCGCGACTTCGGCCCGGACGGCGCGTTGACCCCGGCGGCGACCCGGGCCGGCGTCGTCGTCCTGGACCAGCAGGCGGCGGAGTCGCTGGCCGCCGGGCTGGCCGATGCGGCGTTCGCGGTGCGCTCGGTCGACGAGAAGCCGTACCGGCGCTCGCCGGCGGCCCCCTTCATGACGTCGACGCTGCAGCAGGAGGCCAGCCGCAAGCTGCGGATGACGGCGCAGACGGCCATGCGGGTGGCGCAGCGGCTGTACGAGAACGGCTACATCACGTACATGCGCACCGACTCCACCACGCTGTCGGCGACGGCGATCGAGGCGGCGCGGTCGTCCGCTCGAGAGATCTTCGGGCCCGAGACCGTGGCCGAGACGCCGCGGCAGTACGCCCGCAAGGTGAAGAACGCCCAGGAGGCGCACGAGGCGATCCGGCCGTCCGGTGACCGGTTCCGCACCCCCGGGGAGGTGGCGCCGGAGCTCAGCCCCGACGAACTGGCGCTGTACGACCTGATCTGGAAGCGCACCGTGGCCTCGCAGATGGCCGACGCCGGTGGGTTCACCGTCACCGTGCGGCTCGGTGCCGCCGCCACGGACGGCCGGGACGCCGAGCTCGCCGCGTCGGGCACGGTGATCACCGTCCGGGGGTTCCTCGCCGCCTACGAGGAGGGTCGGGACGACCCCACCGACGACGACGGCGAGCGCCGGCTGCCGCCGCTGAAGGCCGGGGACCCGCTCACCGTCCGCGCCCTGGCCGCCGAGGGGCACAGCACCCAGCCGCCGGCCCGCTTCACCGAGGCCAGCCTGGTCAAGGCGCTGGAGGAGCGCGGCATCGGCCGGCCATCGACGTACGCCTCGATCATGGGCACGATCCTCGACCGCGGCTACGTGTGGAAGCGCGGGTCGGCGCTGGTGCCCTCGTTCCTCGCCTTCTCCGTGGTGACGCTGCTCGAGCGGCACTTCCCCGAGCTCGTCGACTACGACTTCACCGCGCGGATGGAGGAGGTGCTCGACCTCGTCGCCGGTGGCGAGGCCCGCCGCAGCGACGTGCTCGGCCGGTTCTACTACGGCGACGCCACCCGGGAGTTCCCCGGGCTGCACCCCCTGGTCTCCGACCTCGGCGAGATCGACGCCCGGGAGATCAACTCCATCCCGGTGGGTGACGGCGTCGTGCTGCGGGTCGGGCGCTACGGCCCCTACGTCGAGCGTGAGCTCGCGCCCGGGTCGACGGAAGCCCCTCAGCGCGCGAACGTCCCCACGGACCTCGCTCCCGACGAGCTGACGCTGGCGCGGGCCGAGGAGCTGCTCGCGGCGCCGTCCGGGGACCGGGTGCTCGGCACCGACCCGGCGACCGGACGCGAGCTGGTGGCCCGGGCCGGCCGCTACGGGCCCTACGTCACCGAGGTGCTGCCCGACGACGCGCCGAAGTCGGCCAAGCCACGGACGGCGTCGCTGTTCCGGGACATGTCGCTGGACACCGTGCAGCTGGACGACGCGCTGCGGCTGCTGAGCCTGCCGCGGCTGGTGGGCGTCGACCCGGCGGACGGCGCCGAGATCACCGCCCAGAACGGCCGGTACGGGCCCTACCTCAAGAAGGGGACCGACTCCCGCTCGTTGGGGTCGGAGGAGCTGCTGTTCACGGTGACGCTCGACGAGGCGCTGGCGATCTACGCCCAGCCCAAGCAGCGCGGCCGGGCCGCAGCCGCTGCGCCGCTGCGGGAGCTCGGTGCCGACCCGGGGTCCGGGCGGCCGGTGCTCGTCAAGGACGGGCGCTTCGGGCCCTACGTCACCGACGGCGAGACGAACGCGACCCTGCGCAAGGCCGACACGGTCGAGGGCATCACGCTGGAGCGGGCCACCGAGCTGCTGGCCGAGAAGCGGGCCAAGGGCCCGGCGCCCAAGCGCAAGGCCGGCGCCCGCCGCTAGGGTTCCTGGCGTGTTCATCGCGTTCGAGGGGGGCGAGGGCGCGGGCAAGTCGACGCAGGTCCGCCGCCTCGCCGCGCACCTGCGCGACCTCGGCCGCGACGTCCTGGAGACCCACGAACCGGGAGACACCCGCATCGGGCCGGCCGTCCGGGCCCTGCTGCTCGACCCGGCCAACGCCGGCCTGTCCGCCCGGGCCGAGGCGCTGCTGTACGCCGCGGACCGGGCCGAGCACGTCGACGCCGTCGTCCGCCCGGCGCTGCAGCGGGGTGCTGACGTTCTGACCGACCGCTACGTGGACTCCTCCCTCGCCTACCAGGGTGCCGGCCGGCCCCTGGACCCGCAGGCGGTGGCGGCGGTGAACGCCTGGGCCGTCGACGGCCTGCTGCCCGACCTCACCGTCGTCCTCGACGTCGACCCCGACCTCGGGCTGCGCCGTGCCTCGGTCACGCCCGACCGGCTGGAGTCGGAGCCGCTGGAGTTTCACCGGCGGGTCCGCACGGGCTTCCTCCAGCTGGCCGCCCGGGACCCGGCGCGGTACCTCGTGGTGGACGCCGCGCTCCCGGCCGACGCAGTCCAGGCCGCCGTGCTCGCCGAGGTGGACCGACGGCTGGCCGCCGACCCGCCCGACCGGGCCGTGGGGGCGTGGCGTTGAGCGTCTGGGAGCACCTCGTCGGGCAGGACCGGGCGGTCGTGCTGCTGCAGCAGGCCACCCGCGCGGCCGCGGAGATCGTCGCCGGGACCGGACCCGGTGCCGCCATGACGCACGCCTGGGTGATCACTGGGCCGCCGGGGTCGGGCCGGACGACCGCGGCGGAGGCGTTCGCGGCCGCCCTGCAGTGCCCGGCCGGCGGTTGCGGGACATGCCACTCGTGCACCACGGCGCGCGACCGCACCCACGCCGACGTCGAGGTGGTCCGGCCCGTCGGCATGCACCACCGGGTGGACCACATGCGCGAGCTGGTCCGGCGGGCCGCGCTGTCCCCGGCCGGGGGCCGCTGGCAGGTCGTGGTCATCGAGGACGCCGACCGCATGGAGGGGACGAGCCAGGACTGGCGGGCCGCCAACGCGCTGCTCAAGGCGATCGAGGAGCCCACGCCCCGCACCGTGTGGGTCCTGTGCGCGCCGTCCCTGGAGGACGTGCTGCCGACCATCCGGTCGCGCTGCCGGCACATCGGCCTGGCCACCCCGCCGGTGGCCGCCGTCGCCGACGTGCTCGTCCGTCGCGACGGCATCGACCCGACGATGGCGGCCTTCGCGGCCCGTGCCGCACAGAGCCACATCGGCCGGGCCAGGCGGCTGGCCACCGACGAGGGGGCCCGGCTCCGGCGGGCCGAGGTGCTGCGGATCCCCACCCACCTCTCCGGTGTCGGGCCCTGCCTCACCGCGGCCGCCAACGTCGTCGAGGCCGCCCAGGAGGAGGCCGCCACGGTCACCGGACCGCTCGACGCGGCCGAGACCGCGGAGCTGGCCCGCGCCCTGGGCCAGGGGTCCAGCAGGGGGCTGGACGGCCGGGGCCGCGCGCAGCTGAAGGACCTGGAGAAGGACCAGAAGCGACGGGCGACCCGGATCCAGCGCGACGTCCTCGACCTGGCGCTGCTGGACCTCCTGGGCTTCTACCGCGACGTCCTCGCCGTGCAGCTGGGTGCGCAGGTCGAGCTCGTCAACACCGACGTCGAGCGGGACGTGCGGGCCGTGGCCCGGGCGTCCACCCCCGAGCGCACCCTGCAGCGGATCGACTCCGTCACCGCCTGCCGGGAGCAGATCGCCGGCAACGTCGCGGCCCTGCTCGCCGTCGAGGCCCTGACGGTGACCCTTCGCTAGCCCGCGCTTGGGGGACCTCCGGCCCTAACGCTCGGGGCCGCTCCTGCCGACGGTCGAAGGGTGGTGACGTCTCCCGCGTGGGTCCGCGGCGCCCTGCCGCTGGTGCTCGGCGTCCTGGCGCTGTGCTGGGTCGTCCTGAGCGCAGGGCCCGCGGGCGCAGGCCCTGTAGCCGCCGCCAGCACCTCCCCGAGCCCGTCCGCCGCCGCGTCGGCGCAGACGGTCGAGCTGGTGCTCTTCTCCGGCAAGGGCTGCCCGCACTGTGCCGAGGCCCGGAAGTTCTACGCCGAGCTGGCCGAGCGGTACCCGCAGCTCGTCGTCACCGAGTACGAGGTCTACTACAGCGCCGAGAACCTGGCCCGGTTCGAAGCCACCGCAGCGGCGATGGGCTTCACCGCGCAGGCCGTGCCCACGACGATCATCGGTGACCGCTACTGGGTGGGCTTCGACACCTCACGGGGTCAGGAGATCGAGGCGGTCATCCTCTCCGATCTCTCCGGCGGGCCGGCACCGCCAAGCACCTCGGGGACCATCGACGTCCCGCTGATCGGCGAGGTGGACGTCGGCAGCCACGGGCTGCTGCTCAGCACGGCGATCATCGGCTTCGTCGACGGCGTCAACCCGTGCTCGCTGTGGGTGCTGTCGATGCTGCTCGCGCTCGTCCT
>JALOLN010000180.1 GCA_025455945.1 Actinomycetes bacterium | reverse complement strand
CTACGCGGCAGTCGCGGCCCTGGACGTCGACCCCGCCACGCTGCTCGGCGGCCCCACCGTGGCAGCCGCGGCGTTCGTGACCGTCGAGGCGACCCTCACGGTGTTCGGCTCGATGTGGCTGCTGGGGCTGGCTCAGGCCCACCTCGACCGGCCGCTGCTGCCGCACGGGGCGGCCCGGGCCCGCGCGGCGTACGGCGCGTTCCTCGTGCAAGGCCCGGTCCTCATCGGGCTGGCGCTGCTGCTGCTACCCCTCGACGTCCCGGCCGAGGTCAAGGCGCTGGCGCTCGTCGTGACCGGCGTCGCCGCCTCGTTCGGGGTAGCGCACCTGGTGGTCACACGGGTCCCGGTGCTGTCCCGGGTGCTGTGAGAGCCCGACCAGCTGAACCCGACCGTCCCGAGCACGCGAAGTCCCCGCGCGGCGCGGAGTCAGCGGCCGGCAGGGGTGGCCTGACCCTGCGTCAGCTTCGCCATCTGCTTCTGCACCAGTCGGATGGCGAGTCTGGGCGCCGTCCGAATCGTCAGGCTCATCACCTGGGCGTCCCGGCCGACGTAGACGTGCAGCCGGTTGCGCTCGATGCCGTCGATCATGATGCGGGCCGCCCTGTCCGGCGGCGTCATGGGGAACCCGCCGGAGTCGGTGGCCGCGATCGACACCCCGGAGTTCTCGGTGATCGCCGTGGCCACCGCCCCCGGCATGATCACCGACACCCCGACCCTGGTGTCGAGCAGCTCGGCATACAGGCCCTCGGTCAGCAGCCTCACGCCCGCCTTGCTCGCCCCGTACAGCGTCTGGCCGGGGAACGGGAAGCACCCGCCCATGCTGGAGACGCTGGCGATGTGCGCCTCGGGCCGCGCCAGCAGCAACGGCAGGAACGCCTTGACCATGTTGATGGTCCCCATGAGGTTGACCTCGAGGACCCGGCGGATGTCCTCGTGGCCCAGCTCGGCGACCGGGACGAAGGGCTGGATGATCCCGGCGTTGTTGACCAGACCGTCGACCGCGCCGTGCGCCGCCACGACCTGCGCGGGCAGCGCCTCGGTGGCCTCCGGTGACGACGAAGACCTTGCCCGACGCCGTCACGAGGGACTCTCCGGCCAGGCCGGGGGTCGGCCGGCCGTCGCCGTCCAGGACCCGGGCGTCGGCATCGGTGAGTAGGCCACCCTTGGTGCCCAAGTCGCCGGGGACCAGCTGGACGGCCGTGAACGGCCCCCTCTCCAGCGGGCCGAGGTTGGGGTTCGGCTTCACCCGCGGGTCGCCGTAGTAGTTGTCGTACGCGGTGCGGCCGCCATGCCGAGCAGGGTGTCGGAGACCGGACGAACGAGCCGTCCTGCCAACCGCGGGCGCCGAGCGCGGAGTCGAACCGGCGCGCCCTGGTCGCCGCGGCCCGCGCCGTGTTCGCCGACGTCGGGCTCGACGCGCCGCTCAGCGCAGTCGCCCGGACTGCCGGCGTCGGGCAGGGCAGCCTCTACCGGCACTTCCCCACCCGAGCCGACCTCGCGCTGGCGGTCTTCGAGGACAAGTGGGCGAGCTCGAAGCACTCGCCGACGACCCGGCCGTCACCCTGGACGACCTGCTCTCCCTGCTGACGCGGCAGGCGGTCGGCTCGGTGGCCTTCGTCGACATGGTCACCTCGAGCGCAGAGGACCCCCGGCTGGCCATGGTCGTCGAGCGGGTGACCACGGCGCTGGCCGGCAGGCTCCACCACGCGCAGGCAGCCGGGCTCGTCCGTGCCGACGCCGACGAGCTGTTCCTGGCGGCGGGCATGATCGCCGCGCTGCTGGTCCGGACGCCGGCCGCGGGTCGGCCGGCCGCCGACGCCGCCTGGTCGCTGCTGCGACGTGGCCTTGGGCCTCCCCCGCGCCAGGCCCGCCGGAGTGCCGTCGTCGACCGAGGCGGCTGATCCGCGATCCTTGCCCTCAGTCCAGGCGAGGAGGGTCACGATGTCGGCCGACGAAGCGGGTCAGGGCGAGCTGGGCGGCACCGGCTACGAGCTCTTCATCGGGGCGCTGTCGGTGCTGTCGCTCGTGAACATCGTCCTGGTGTCGCTGCTGCGCGACGAGGCCACGCAGAACGTCATCTACGTCATGGACGCGGTGCTCAGCGTCGTGTTCCTCATCGACTTCCTGGTCCGGCTGCGCCGCGCACCCGCTCGCGGCGAGTACTTCCTGCGCCAGTACGGCTGGGCCGACCTGCTGGCGAGCCTGCCGTTCCCTCAGGTGAAGATCCTGCGGATCTTCCGCCTGATCCGGGTGTCCCGGCTGCTCCGCCGGTACGGCGTCGGAAACATCGGCCGGAGCCTGCTCAGGGACCGCGCCGGCAGCGCGCTCCTCACCCTCCTGCTCGTCGGACTCCTCGTGCTGCAGTTCGGCAGCCTGGCCATGCTCGCCCTCGAGCGGGACGCGCCCGATGCCAACATCACGACCGCGTCGGACGCCCTGTGGTACCTGGTCGTGACCATGTCGACCGTCGGCTACGGGGACCAGTTCCCGGTGAGCAACCCCGGCCGCCAGCTCGGCGCGGTCGTCATCGTCGTCGGGGTGGGCATCTTCGGCACGCTCACCGGCTACCTCGCCAACCTGTTCCTCGCCCCACGCAACGAGCCTGCCGCCGAGGCCGAGGCCACCCAGGACGACGCCCGACGGCAGCTCGAGGACCTCAAGCAGCTCCTGCGCCAGCAGCAGGACGCCCTGGACCGGCTCGAGCTCGTCATCCGCGGCGGCCGCGACTGACTGCGCCGCACGGTCACCCGTCGCGCGGCCGGCCGTGGCATGCGGACCAGGGGACGTCCCGACCGCACGTGCAGGGCGCGCCCGCGTCCCGCCCGGCGTCCGCGGCGGCGTACCAGTCCCGAACCCCCGTGGCGTCGCGGCCGCGACGGAGGAGGCCGGCCATGACGCGCATCGGCGCGTCGACGTGCCGGAAGAACAACTGGTAGCCCTCGCACAGGTAGTGCAGCCCCGGCTCGCCGTCGGGGGTCCGCCGGAAGCGGTCCTTGGGGCACCCGCCGTTGCAGGCGAACCGGACGTCGCAGGCCCGGCAGTACGCCGGCAGCGTGTCGAGCTTGGCCGAGCCGAAGGCGCGCTGGCGGGGGGAGTCCACGAGCTGGAGCAGCGTCCGGCCCTCGGTGATGTTGCCGAGCAGGTAGTCGGGCTCGACGTAGTGGTCGCACGAGTACAGGTCCCCGTTGTGCTCCAGGGCGACGGCGTCGCCGCACGTCCGAGCGTGGACGCACAGGCCCACCTGGTGCAGCCCCATCCAGTGGGCCAGCGCCGTGTCGAACATCGACACGAAGACGTCGCCGATGTCGTGGCGGGCCCAGTCCTCGAAGACGTCGACGAGGAACTGCCCGTACTGCCGAGCCCCCACTGTGCGGTGGGTGACGAGGTCGCCCTGCTGGCGGTAGAGCGGCCGGGACCCGGGCCGGGACCCCCAGCCGGCCTCGGCGAGCGGCAGCAGCTCAGGGGTCACGCGCTCGACGATGGGGATCAGCTGCACGAACGTCGCGGCGAGGTCGTCGCGGAGGAAGGCGTAGACCTCGCGGCCGTGGTCGCCGTTGGCCGCGTTGACCGTGGTGATGGCGTTCCACTCCACGCCGTGGTTCTTGAGGGTCGCCAGCCCTCGCAGCACGCGGTCGAAGGTGGGCTTGCCGCCCTTGTCGACCCGGAAGGCGTCGTGCATCTCCCGCGGCCCGTCGATGGAGACACCGACGAGGAAGCGGTTCTCGCGGAGGAACTCCGCCCACTCGTCGTTGATGAGCGTCGCATTGGTCTGCAGGGTGTTGAGCACGCGCTGCCCCGGGACCGCGTAGCGGCGCTCGAGCTCGAGGGTTCGGCGGAAGAAGTCGATGCCCATCAACGTCGGCTCCCCGCCCTGGAAGGCGACGACGACCTCGTCGAGACCGCGCTGGGCGGTGAGGAGCTGGCGGACGTACGCCTCGTGGACGACGGGGTCCATGCGGAAGCCGCTGCCGGGGTAGAGCTCCTCCTTTGACAGGAAGAAGCAGTACTCGCAGTCCAGGTTGCAGATCGCGCCCGTGGGCTTGGACATGACGTGGAACACCCGAGGGGCAGCTCCGGTGGTCACGGGGGTGGCCCGGTCGGGTCAGTCGAGCAGGAACCAGCCACGGACCTGTGCCTCGTGGTCGACGTAGCGCTCACCGGAGACGTCGACCACCACCCTGTCGATCGTGCCACCGGTGAACCGGTAGGGAGCCGTGTACGCGGGGGTGACAGCGGAGCCGTCGTCGCGCCCCACGCAGAGCCCGTCCCCCACCGCACAGAAGAGCCCCGGCTGCGTGACGATCTCGCCGCTGCCCACGACCTCGCTGTCGACGTAGAGCGTGAGCGTTCCCCGCGCGCCCGGCATGGCCGGGTCCTCGCTGCGCCCGGCGGCCACGAACTCGGCGGTGACCACGTGCGCCCCCGGCTCGAGCGGCCGGTCGGCCGTGATTGTCTGCAGGTGGGTGCCCACCCAGTTGAAGGCGTAGCAGACCCTGCGGTCCTGGACGTAGAGGCTGTGACCGCCCACCAGTCCTCCGTGCGCGAAGACGACGCCCTCGGCGCCCTCCGACGCAACGTGGACGCCCGCGGCGATCGTGTATGACCGGCCGGCGATCGACACGGCCGACTGCTCGGGCACGGGGGCGCAGTCGGGGAAGTACACGTACCGGTCGCGTGGCGGTGACCCGCTCGGCCGCTCGGCGAGGGTCTGCTCCAAGGCGGTGCGGGCG
>JALOLN010000036.1 GCA_025455945.1 Actinomycetes bacterium | reverse complement strand
GGGCGGAGCCCAGGTCCCGGACCCACCGCAGCGCGTCTGAGACCGCCGGCGACTCCTCGGTGACCAGGTGCCCCGCGCCCTCGTAGCGGTGCACCTGCGCCTGCGGGAAGCGGGTCTGCAGGTCGCGCAGGTACCGGTCGGAGAACACCGGGTCCCGGGGGCCCCACAGCAGCAGGACGGGGACGTCGGACAGCGTCGGCAGCCCCGCGACGAGGGCCTGCAGGGAAGGCCAGCTCGGGTGGCCCTCGTCCAGGGGGATGTCCTCGACGAACTCGCCGATGGCGGCCCGCCGGCGGGCGCCGCGGTACGGGGCGAGGAAGGCGCCACGGACGTCGTCGGCCAGCCCGGGGGTCAGCAGCCCCACGGTGCCCCGCAGGAACACGGGGGTCGCGACCGTGGTGGCCCGGTGGACGCCGCGGGTGCGGGCCAGCCGGATCAGCCCGGGCGCCGGGGCGTCCGGGGGCTGGTGCACGGCGGTGTTCGTGAGCACGACGCCGGCCAGCTGGGCGCGGTGGGCCAGCGCCCAGCCGAGGGAGATCGGGCCCCCCCAGTCGTGGGCGAGCGTCACGACCGGTCCGGTGACCCCCAGCGCGTCGGTGAGCGCACCGAGGTCGGCGATGCGGTCGGCCAGGCGACGCAGGGTGCCGGTGCGCTCGGAGAAGCCCATGTCGAGGTGGTCGACGGCCACGACCCGCCAGCCCTCGGGGGCGCCCGCGAGCGCCCGCCGCCACAGGTAGGACCACGTGGGGTTGCCGTGGACGCACAGCAGGGTGCCGACCGGGTCGACCACGCCGTTGTCCAGGACGTGCCAGGTGCGCACCGTGCCGCCGGCGTCGGCGACCTCGACGAGCCGGGACCAGGAGGGATCCAGGCCCGGCAGCCCGGCGGGAGGGAGGGCCGCCGGGGCGGGCTGCGCCGCCATCACCAGAGGATCTCGCAGAACGCGGTGTTCAGCCCGGAGCCGATGCCCATGCAGAGCACCCGGTCCCCGGCCTGCAGCGTCTCGGTCTCGCGGGCGAGCGTGACGGGGACCGAGGCCGGTCCGATGTTGCCGAGGAAGGGGAACGTGAGCGGGACCCGCTCGCTGTCGAGGCCGAGGCGCTTGCACAGCGCGCTCGTGTGCACCGACGAGACCTGGTGGAGGATGTAGCGGTCCATCTGGGCCCAGTCGTGCTCGACCTGGGCGGCCACCCAGGCCGCCTCGGCCAGGTCGAGCCCGGCGTCGAGGAGCCCCTTGGTGTCCGTCCGCATCCGCTCCATGTCGCCGACGCACAGGTCGTGGTGCTCGGTGCCGGCGCGGGCGACCCCGGCCACCACGCGGTGCCCCTGCGGGTGCCGGTCGGCCGGGCCGAGCACCATCGCGGCGGCGCCGGAGCCGAGGGTCAGCGTGGCGAACTCGTCGAAGACGTCGCCGACGACGGTGTCCGACCGGTTCAGCCGCTCGATCGTCGTCTCCTGGGTGTAGCGGCTGCTCTCGCCGTCGACGACCAGGGCGTACTCGATGTGCCCGGCGTCGATCATCGTGGCGGCCAGGTGCATCGCGTTGACGAACCCCAGGCAGGCGTTCGCGAGGTCGAAGTTCTGGGCCGACGTCGGCAGGCCGAGCGCGTGGTGGATCGCGACGGCGGACGACGGCTCGAGGTTCTCCCGGCAGACCGAGCTGTTGATCATCAGCCCGATCCGGGACCGGTCGACGCCGGACTCCACGATCGCCCGTTCCCCGGCGAGGGCGGCGGCGTCCGCGAAGCTGACGTCCTCGGGCCACCAGCGCCGCTCGTGGATCCCGGCGACGTTCTGCAGCAGGCCCGGGCGCAGGCCGAGCCGCTCCAGCGTCGGGGCCAGCCGCTCGTCGAACTCCGCTGAGCTGACGAGGACGGGCGCCTCGACGTCGCACACCGACAAGATCGCGGTGTTGGTGTGCCGGTACGTGCTGTTGCCGTTCATCAGGTCCTCTCGGGCGGATGGCCTGTCCACCCGAACCCCGTCACCCGACCCGCGCGGCAACCCCATCAGCCGACCGTCGGTGTGCGTGGACGCAATCGTCTCACGGGGGGCCGCCCCGCGCCCTCGCGGCGGTGGCGGGGGGTGTCAGGCCAGGTCGTCCAGCTGGGCGGCCAGCCACTGCTGCGGCGGCAGCGCCGTGGCCGCGGCGGCCAGCCGGTCGGAGACCTCCCGTCGCTGCTCCTGGGTCATGGACAGCGCCCGGTGCAGGGCGTCCGCGGTCTCGACGAGGTCGAAGGGGTTGACGAGCAGGGCGTCCCGGCCGAGCTCCTCCGCCGCGCCGGCCTCCCGCGAGAGCACCAGGGCGCAGCCGCGCTCGGAGAGCACCGGGCCCTCCTTGGCCACCAGGTTCATCCCGTCGCGCAGCGGGTTGACGAGCAGGACGTCGGCGAGGCAGTACGCCGCCAGCGACCGGGGCAGGTCGTCCTGGACGTGGAGAAGCAGCGGTTGCCAGCCGGGCGTGCCGAACTCGTCGTCGATCTCGTGGGCCACCCGCTGCACCGCGGCGGTGTACTCCCGGTAGACGGGCAGGTCGTGCCGGCTGGGGTAGGCGAAGGCCACGTGGACGACGCGGCCGAGCCAGGTCGGGTACCGCCGCAGCAGCAGCCGGTACGCCTCGAGCCCCCGGACGATGTTCTTCGACAGCTCGGTGCGGTCGACACGGACGATGGCCAGCCGGCCGTCGACCTGCTCGCGCAGGGTGGCCACCCGGGACTGCACGTCGGGCTGGGCGGCCCGGTCCCGCAGCTCGGCCCCGTCGACGCCGAGCGGGTGGACGCCGATCCGGGTGGTCCGCCCCCGGTGGGTCACGGTCCGGTCCTCGCGGTCCACCTGGGCGCCGAGGACGTCCGCGCAGCAGTCGAGGAACGCCTCCGCCCAGCGTTCGGTGAGGAACCCCGCCGTGTCCGCGCCGAGCACGCCCTCGAGGACGGCGGTCGCCACGTCGTCGGGCAGCACGCGGAAGTACTCCGGCGGGGCCCAGGGCGTGTGCGAGAAGTGGCCGATGCGCAGGTCCGGGCGGCGGAAGCGCAGCATGGCCGGGGCGAGGGTGAGGTGGTAGTCCTGCACGAGCACCCGTCCGCCCGGGGCGGCCTCCTCGGCCAGGGCGTCGGCGAAGGCCGCGTTGTAGTCGACGTAGGCCGCCCACTCCCGCTCCCACCGCTCGTCGAACAGCGGCACCGACGGGGTGTCGAACAGCAGGTGGTGGACGAACCACAGCGTGGAGTTGGCCACCCCGTTGTACGCCCGCAGGAACGTCGTGGTGTCGATGGTGAGCATGCGGACGGCGGTCGAGGAGTCCTCGATCAGCCCGAGGCGGCCACCGGCCTCCCGGGCGGCCCGCCGGTCGCCCTCGGTGAGCGCCGCACACACCCAGACGGCCTCGCCGACGGCCGACAGCCCGGAGATGAGCCCGCCGCCGCCGCGCCGGGCCGTCAGCCGGCCGTCGTCGTCCAGGGCGTAGGAGACCGGTCCGCGGTTGGACGCGACGACCACCGCTGCGCTGCCGGTCATGTCCCGACCCTAGGACCTCCCCGTCCGATCCGGTGGACCGGGCGCTCCCGGTAGCCGCCCGCGGCGAGCCCGGCCCGGCGCTCGAAGGCGTTCCGGGACGCCGGGTCACCGGTGCGCAGCAGCGACCACCCGGCCGCGGCCAGGTACGCGGGCAGGAACGGCAGCCCCAGCCAGCAGGCCCACTGGGCGGCGTGCCTGGCCTCGTGCTGCAGCAGCAGCGGGCGCGCCACGAGCTGCTCGGCCGACAGGCGGGTGACGACGACGTCGCCGACCGTGAACGCGGCCGCCCGCGGCAGCCGCCGCCGGTACCCCGACGCCACGAGCAGCCCGTCGGGACGCCCGGTGCCCTCGACCCGCCCGGCCCCGCCGAGCCGGGCCACCGCGAGCCCGAGCGGCGTCGAGAGGTTGACCGTGTTGGCCAGCCGGCGGGCCCGGACCCGGTCGAGCGCCATGTCAGGAGGCGCGGGCGTCCCGGGCCGCGGCGTACTCGGGCACCGAGACCATCGGCGGGCGTTCGAGGGCCTGGACGTCGTGGGTCGTCACCACCAGGCCGTCGTCGGCCCGGGCGAACTGCGACAGCGTCGGGTTGAGCGCGTCGCGGCGGCGCAGCCGGCCCTGCTGCTCGAGCCGGGTGAGCGCCGCCTGCATGATCTCGCTGGCCATCCGGCCGAGCCCCGCGTCGTCCTGGTGACGGTGGTGGCGCACGCCCAGGTCGACCTGCGCCAGGGCGTCGAGCCCGGCGACGGAGAGCGTGTCCACGAGCAGCGCCAGCTCGACGCCGTATCCGGTGGGGAAGGGCAGCAGCTCGAGCAGGCTGCGCCGCGCGGCGTACTCCCCGGCCAGCGGCTGGACGACGCCCGCCAGCTCCGGCCAGTGCAGGTTGAGCAGCGGGCGGGCGACCAGCTCGGTGACCCGGCCGCCACCGGCCGGCAGCAGCGTCCCGCCGTCGCGCAGCGGTCGGTCGTACACGGCCTTGACGAGGGCGACCGAGTGGTCGGTGAGCAGCGGACCGAGCAGCCCCGTGACGTAGTCGGCGCGGAAGTCCCGCAGGTCGGCGTCCACGAAGACCAGCACGTCGCCGGTGGTCGCGGCCAGTGACCGCCACAGCACCTCGCCCTTGCCGGGCACCGCCGGGATGCGCGGCAGCACGTCGTCGCGGTGGACGACGGTGGCCCCTGCGGCTGCCGCCACCTCGGCGGTGCGGTCGGTGGAGCCGGAGTCCATCACGACGACCTCGTCGACGAGCGGCTCGGGGACGTCGACGAGGTGCCCGCGGACCGTCTCGACGATGGCCCCCACCGTCTCCTGCTCGTCCAGGGCGGGCAGGACCACGCTGACTGTCGTGGCGTGCTTCGCCGCGCGCAGCAGCCCCGGCGGCCAGTCGGCGGACGACGACGTCCGGCGCGCCAGCCAGCGCTCGACGTCAGGGCGCACCCGACCCACCTCCCTCGCACCCGGGCTGCTCGGTTACAGTCTCGTCCACACCTGAATACCGCTCATCCAGAGGGGCAGAGGGAACGGCCCGGTGAAGCCCCGGCAACCAGTCCGTGACGGCGTGGCAGCAGGCCCGTCCGGACCAGGTGCCAACTCCGGCCCGGTCGCACGACCGGGGAAGATGAGGAGGAAGCCTCGCCATGCCCGCTCTCGACGCCACCGACGTCGCCCCCACGCCCGGCCGCGGCGCCAGCCCGCGCCGGTTCGGGTCGGCCACCGCCCTGGTGTGCCGTGAGTGCGGCGCCACCTACGACCTGTCCGCCCGCTACGCCTGCGAGGAGTGCTTCGGGCCGCTCGAGGTCGCCTACGACCACCCCCCGGTGCGCCGGGCCGACATCGAGGCGGGCCCGCCGTCGCTGTGGCGGTACGCCGACCTGCTGCCGGTCCCACCCGACCCCGCCGACCGCCCCACCGACCTCGCGCCGGGCTGGACCCGGCTGCACCGCGCCGATCGGCTGGCCGCCGAGCTCGGCATGCGGCGGCTGTGGGTGAAGGACGACAGCGGCAACCCCACCCACTCGTTCAAGGACCGGGTCGTCGCGGTGGCGCTCACCGCCGCCCGGACGCTGGGCCTGTCGACGGTGGCCTGCGCGTCGACGGGCAACCTGGCCAACGCCGTGGCGGCGGCCGCCGCCCGCGCCGGGCTGCGCTCGGTGGTGCTGGTCCCGGCCGACCTCGAGGCCGGCAAGATCGTCAGCACGGCGGCGTACGGCGGGACGCTGGTCGCCGTCGAGGGCAGCTACGACGACGTCAACCGGCTGTGCAGCGAGGTGGCCTTCGACCGGGCCGACTGGGGCTTCGTCAACGTCACGCTGCGGCCGTTCTACGCCGAGGGCTCGAAGACCGTGGGGTACGAGGTCGCCGAGCAGCTCGGCTGGCGGCTGCCCGACCAGGTGGTCGTGCCGGTGGCCTCCGGCTCCCTGCTCACGAAGGTGGACAAGGCCTGGCGGGAGCTGGGGTCCGCAGGACTCGTCGAGCCGACGCCGTACCGGGTGTTCGGCGCCCAGGCGACCGGGTGCGCCCCCGTCTCGCGGGCCTTCGCCGCCGGGCTGGACGTCGTCGCGCCGGTCCGCCCGGCGACCATCGCCAAGTCCCTGGCGATCGGCAACCCGGCCGACGGGCCGTACGCGCTCGACGTCGCCCGGCGCACCGGTGGGGCGGTCGGGGACGTCCCGGACGAGGAGATCGTCGAGGGGATCCGCCTGCTGGCCCGCACCGAGGGCATCTTCGCCGAGACCGCCGGGGGCGTCACGGTCGCCGTGCTGCGCCGGCTGCTGGAGTCCGGGCAGCTCGACCCGGACGCGGAGACGGTCGTCCTCAACACCGGCGACGGGCTGAAGACCCTCGACGCGGTCGTCGACGTCGTCGGCCCCACCGCGACCATCCGTCCGTCGTACGAGTCCTTCCAGGAGGTCGGGCTGTGAGCGTCACCGTGCGGGTCCCCACGATCCTGCGCACCTACACCAAGGGCGCCGCCGAGGTCACCGTCGAGGGCGCCACCCTCGCCGACGTGGTCGCCGGCCTCGACGCGACCTACCCCGGCATCGGGGCCCGGGTGCTGGACGACGAGGGCCGGCTGCGCCGGTTCGTCAACGTCTACGTCGACGACGAGGACGTGCGCTTCGCCGACGGCCTCGGCACGCCCACCCCCGCCGGGTCGACGGTGTCCGTCATCCCGGCGGTCGCCGGCGGCTGAGCGCCGCGCGGGCTGTTGATAGCCCATTCGGGGGATACGCGGCGTCCGCGGCACCCGGTACAACGTGTCAGACGTCGCGCGTCGGTGGTGGCGCGTACGTCTGACACGTCGGCCGGGGGGCTGGACCTGTGGGGGGTCGCATGGTGCTCGGAGCAACCTCGAGGCGTGCTGGTGGCGCCGTGCTGCTCGCGCTGGCCGGCCTCATCCTGGCCGGACTGCCCGCCGTGCCGGCGTCCGCGGCGTCGACGCTGAGCCCGGTGCCCGGCACGAGCTACCAGGCCAACGGCCGGGTGCGGACGGTCGTCACCATCGGCAGCACCGTGTACCTCGGAGGGAACTTCACCTCGCTGCGCCCGGCCGGCGCCCCCGCGGGCACCGGTGAGGTGGCCCGCAGCCGGCTGGCCGCGGTGAACCGCGACACCGGCGCGCTGCTGCCGTGGAACCCCGGCGCAGACCGGGACGTGTACGTGCTCGCGGTCTCGCCGGACGCGCGCACCGTCTACGTCGGCGGCTACTTCACCCGGGTCGGCGGCGCCGCCCGCAAGCGGCTCGCCGCGGTCGACGCCGCGACCGGCGCCGTGACGTCGTGGGCGCCGACGGCGAACGGGAAGGTGCTGGCGCTGACGGCGCTCGGCGCCCGCGTGTACCTGGGCGGAACCTTCAGCACCGTCAACGGCCAGCCGCGCACCCGCCTGGCCGCGGTCAGCACCGCCGGCGTCCTGGACGCCGGGTGGAAGCCGGCCGCCGACGACACCGTGCGGGCGCTGGCCAGCACGCCGGAGGGCTCCGCGGTCCTGGCCGGCGGCGACTTCTTCGTCGTCGACGGCACCAGCCGCAGCCGGCACCTGGTCAAGCTCGACCCGGCGACCGGGGCGCAGCAGACCTGGAACTGGATGCCCGGGTACGGCGTGTGGGAGATCGTCGTCACCGGCAGCCGTGTGTACCTGGCCGGGGACGGCGCCGGCGGCCACCTGGCGGCGCACTCCCTGCCGAACGGCGGGCGGCTGTGGCAGGTGCAGACCGACGGCGGCATCCAGTCCGCCGCCGTCATTGGTGACACCCTCTACGGCGGGGGCCACTTCGACAACGTCTGCGCCGGGAACACGACCGCCGGCAACGGCACCGGCGACGGTTTCGACTGCCAGCAGAACCTGGCGGTGCGGCGCAAGCTCGTCGCGCTCGACGTGGACACCGGCGCCCTGGACCCGTGGAACCCGGGTGCCAACAGCAACCTCGGCGTATTCGCCCTCGAGGCCAGCGGCGGCCGGCTGTTCGCCGGCGGCGACTTCTCCAAGATCGGCGGCGTCACCCAGCGGTCGTTCGCGGTGTTCGGCTGACCGGACGACACGTGCGGGGGAGACCGGCGCGAGGGCATGGTGACGACGGCGCAGCCTGGTTAGGCTGCCCCTGCTCGTTCCGCTGCACGATGGGGAGACGCAATGGCGCAGGGCACGGTCAAGTGGTTCAACGCCGAGAAGGGCTACGGCTTCATCGCTGAGGACGGCGGCGGCGACGTCTTCGTCCACTACAGCGCGATCGACATGCCCGGGTACAAGTCCCTCGAGGAGGGCGCCCGGGTGGAGTTCGAGGTGAGCCAGGGACAGAAGGGCCCGCAGGCGGACGGCGTTCGCGTGATCTGACCGGGTCAGCGCTCGAGCGGGTCCGCCGGCAGGTGGTCGTCGTTGACGGCCGTCTCCACCATGATCTCGACGTCGTCCACGACGTGGATCGCCGCCTCCTCCGCGGACTTCCACGCGGTGTCGCCGACCGCCACGTAGGCCACCGCCTCCGGCGTGGTGTCCGGGTGCGCTCCCTCGTCGTCCTCGACGAGGCGGCCGTCGTGCGGGTGCGGGTCGCGGGGACCGTAGGCCTCGTCGTAGGTGAGGTCGTCCTCCGCCTCGACGGCGCCACCATCGGCGTCGACGTACCAGGCGCCTTCGCTCATGGCCACGCACCTCCTCGCCTCTCACACCCCCGGTGGTCCCATCCTGTCCCACGAACCCGGGCGCGCGTGAGGCCTTTCGTCCCGCTTCACCCGCTCGACCCGTCGAACATCACACGCTGCACCGACTCGCCGGGGGACCTCCGACCCTCCCCGACACGGCCGGCGGGTGATCACCTGTCGGAGAGGGCGCCAGCGCCGAGGCGTCCCGCTCGGAGGTTGGTCATGGCCTGGGCCGTCATCCCACCGGAACCACAGCCGGTGGTCGCGCCGCACCTCACCGACTACAGCACGATCCGCGCCGGCTTCAGCTGGGACGCCGCTCGCGGGTGGCTCGACGGCCTGCCGGACGGCGGCCTCAACATCGTCCACGAGGCGGTGGACCGGCACGTCGCGCAGGGCCGGGGGGCGCGGGTCGCGCTGCGGTTCCTCGGCGAGGGCGGGGTGGACCGCGAGCTGACCTACGCCGAGCTCGCCGAGCAGACCGCCCGGTTCGCCGACGTGCTCGCCGGGCTGGGGATCGGCCGCGGCGACCGGGTGTTCGGGCTCATGGGCCGTCTCCCCGACCTGTACGTCGCGATCCTCGGCACGCTGCGCCGGGGCGCGGTGTTCTGCCCGCTGTTCTCCGCGTTCGGCCCCGAGCCGGTCCGGCAGCGCCTGCAGCTGGGCCACGGGCGGGTGCTGGTGACGACCCCGTCGCTGTACCGCCGCAAGGTGGCCCCGATCCGGGACGAGGTCCCTGACCTCGAGGCCGTCCTGCTCTCCGGCGGCGGCCCGGGTGCGGCCGACGTCCCCGGTGGCCGGGACCTCGCCGCGCTGCTGGCGGCCGCGTCACCCGGCGGCGCCGTGGCGGCGACCACGGCCGAGGACCCCGCGCTGCTCCACTTCACCTCGGGGACGACGGGCCGGCCGAAGGGCGCGGTGCACGTGCACGGTGCGGTGGTGGCGCACCACATGACCGCCCGCTACGTCCTCGACCTGCACGACGACGACGTGTTCTGGTGCACCGCCGACCCGGGCTGGGTCACCGGCACCTCCTACGGCGTCGTCGCGCCGCTCACCTGCGGGGTGACCTGCGTCGTCGACGAGGCCGAGCTGGACGTCGACCGCTGGTACCGCATCCTCGAGGAGCAGCGGGTGACGGTCTGGTACACCGCACCCACGGCGCTGCGCATGCTGATGAAGGCCGGCGTGGAGCGGGTGGCAGGCCACGACCTCAGCCACGTCCGGCACATCGCCAGCGTCGGCGAGCCGCTCAACCCCGAGGTGGTCGTCTGGGGGCAGGAGGCGTTCGGCCGTCCCGTGCACGACACCTGGTGGCAGACCGAGACCGGCGCCATCATGATCGCCAACTACCCAGGGGTGGAGATCCGGCCCGGGTCGATGGGCCGCCCGGTGCCGGGCATCGAGGCCGCCCTCGTGGCCCGGGACGCCGACGCCAAGCCGCTGCGCACCCCCGACGGTGGGCCGGTGTTCGTCACCGATCCCGACGTCGAGGGGGAGCTCAGCCTGCGCGCGCCGTGGCCGTCGATGATGCGCGCCTACCTCGACGAGCCGGAGCGCTACGCCAAGGCCTTCGTCGGCGAGTGGTACCTCACCGGCGACCTCGCCCGCCGCGACGCCGACGGCTGGTTCTGGTTCGTCGGCCGCGGCGACGACGTCATCAAGTCGGCCGGTCACCTCATCGGGCCGTTCGAGGTCGAGAGCGCCCTCATGGAGCACCCGGCGGTGGCCGAGGCCGGCGCGATCGGCGTCCCCGACCCGATGGCCGGCGAGGTCGTCAAGGCGTTCGTGGCCCTGCGCCCGGCGTACCAGGCCTCAGACGAGCTGCGGTTGGAGCTCATCGGGTTCGGGCGCAAGCGGCTCGGGCCGGCCGTGGCGCCGCGGGACATCGCCTTCCAGCAGGACCTGCCGAAGACCCGCAGCGGCAAGATCATGCGGCGGCTGCTCAAGGCCCGCGAGCTCGGCCTGCCCGAGGGTGACCTGTCCACGCTCGAGGGGACCAGTGAGGGGGCCCGGCAGTGACGACGATCGGCCACCCGGTGGACCGGGAGACGGGGCTCGTGCTGTACCGCGAGATGCTGCGCATCCGCCGCTTCGAGGAGCGCTGCGTCGAGCTCTACAGCGCCTCGAAGATCCGTGGGTTCCTCCACCTGTACATCGGCGAGGAGGCCGTGGCCGTTGGCGTCCTGCGCCACCTGCGCGCCGACGACGCCGTCGTGGCGACCTACCGCGACCACGGCCAGGCGCTGGCCCGCGGCGTCCCCATGGGCGGGGCGATGGCCGAGATGTTCGCGAAGGTCGAGGGGGTGAGCCGGGGCCGCGGCGGCTCGATGCACCTGTTCCACGCGCCCACCCGCTTCTACGGCGGCAACGGGATCGTGGCGGGTGGGCTGCCGCTGGCCGTCGGGCTGGCGCTGGCCGACGCCCTGCAGGGCCGCGACCGGGTGACGGTGTGCTTCTTCGGCGAGGGCGCGATGGCCGAGGGGGAGTTCCACGAGTCGATGAACCTGGCGGCCCTGTGGCACCTGCCCGTGCTCTTCCTCTGCGAGAACAACCTCTACGCGATGGGGACGTCACTGGAGAGCTCGGAGTCCGAGACGAACCTGGCGGTCAAGGCCTCGGCGTACGAGGTGCCCGCCTGGAGCTGTGACGGGATGGACGTGCTGGCCGTCTCCGAGGCGGCGCACCGGGCCGTCGAGCTGGTCCGCGACGGGCCGGGACCGGTCTTCCTCGAGGCCAAGACCTACCGGTTCCGGGCGCACTCGATGTACGACCCGGACCGCTACCGCGACAAGGACGAGATCGAGCGGTGGAAGCACCGGGATCCGCTGCTCGTGCTCGGCGACCGGCTCACCGCGCTCGGCCTGATGACCGACGAGGACGTGGCGGTCATGGAGGCGGAGGTGCTGGCCGAGGTCGACGCGGCCGTCGCGTTCGCCGAGGCCGGCACCGACGAGCCGGTGGAGGAGCTCACCCGCTTCGTCCACACCGAGGCAGGCACCCGATGACCACGATGGTGAAGACGACCTACCGCGAGGCGCTGCGCGAGGCCCTGCGTGACGCGCTGCGCCGTGACGAGCGGGTGTTCCTCATGGGCGAGGACGTCGGCGAGTACGGCGGCTCGTTCGGGGTCAGCCTGGGCCTGCTGGAGGAGTTCGGGCCGGAGCGCATCCGCAACACCCCGCTGTCGGAGGCGGCGTTCGTGGGTGCCGGGATCGGTGCGGCGCTCGGCGGGATGCGCCCGATCGTCGAGGTCATGACCGTCAACTTCTCCATGCTCGCGCTGGACCAGCTGGTCAACACCGCGGCGGCGCTGCTGCACATGAGCGGCGGCCAGTTCAGCGTGCCCCTCGTCGTCCGGATGACCACCGGCGCCGGCCGCCAGCTCGCCGCGCAGCACTCCCACTCGCTGGAGAACTGGTACGCGCACGTGCCCGGCCTGCGGGTGGTTGCGCCGGCGACGATGGAGGACGCCCGCGGCATGCTGTGGACGGCGCTGGAGGACCCCGACCCGGTGGTGATGTTCGAGCACGGCTCGCTGTACAACGCGGCGGGGGAGATCGCCGAGGACGCCGGCCCGGTGGACCTCGACCGGGCAGCGGTGCGGCGGGAGGGCTCCGACGTCACGCTGATCACGTACGGCGGCTCGCTGGGCAAGACCCTCGAGGCGGCCGAGGCCCTGGCCGCCGACGGGGTGGCCGCCGAGGTCGTCGACCTGCGCACGCTCCGGCCCCTGGACGACGCCACCGTGGTCGGGTCGGTCCGGCGCACCCATCGAGCGGTCGTCGTCGACGAGGGGTGGCGCACCGGCTCGCTAGCGGCGGAGGTGAGCGCCCGGATCACCGAGCAGGCGTTCTACGACCTCGACGCGCCGGTGGCCCGGGTCTGCACGGCCGAGGTCCCGATCCCGTACGCGCGGCACCTCGAGCTGGCCGCCCTGCCGTCGACCGAGCGGATCGTCGCCGCAGCCGAGGAGGTGTGCGCCAGCCGTGGCTGAGTTCACGATGCCCTCCCTGGGGGCGGACATGGACGAGGGCACCCTCGTCGAGTGGCTCGTCAAGCCCGGGGACGCCGTCCATCGCGGCCAGGTCGTTGCGGTCGTCGACACCGCCAAGTCGGCCATCGAGGTCGAGGTGTTCGTCGACGGCGTCATCGAGGCGCTGCTGGTCGAGCCGGGGACGACGGTTCCGGTGGGCGCCCCGCTCGCCCGGATCGGCGGGGCAGCGGCCCCCTCCGCCGTGCCGGCGGCCCCCTCCGCCGTGATCCAGGGAAGCGAACCCGTGCCCGCGGCCGAGGCGGTTTCCCTGGATCAGCGTGAGGAGGTGCACGAGGTGCGGCCGGAGGGCGCGCACGCGGAGCCCGCGGTCGCCTCGCCCATCGTCCGGCACCTCGCCCACGTCGAGGGGGTCGACCTGGCCGCGGTCCACGGCTCCGGCCCGGCCGGTGTCGTCACCCGTGCGGACGTCGCCGCCGCTGCGGCCCCCGCAGCCGCCGGGACGCGGGTGGCCGCCTCCCCGTACGCCCGGCGCCGGGCGGCGGAGCTCGGCGTGGACCTCGCCGCCGTCACCGGGACGGGTCCGGACGGCGCGATCACGGTCGCGGACGTCGAGCGCGCGGCCACCGCGCCGGCGCCGGCCGCACCGACGACGCCGGCACCCCCGGCACCCCCGGCACCCCCAGCGCCGGCCGCGGCCAAGGCTGTCACCGGCAAGGGCAAGGGGGCCAGTGCCGCCATGCGGGAGGCCATTGGCGCCCTCATGGCCCGGTCCAAGCGCGAGATCCCGCACTACTACCTGACCCAGACCGTCGACCTGTCGACGGCGCTGGCCTGGCTGCGCGAGACCAACGCGGCCCGTGGGGTGGAGACCCGCATCCTCCCGGCGGCCCTGCTGCTGAAGGCGACCGCGCTGGCCATCCGGACCGTCCCCGAGGTCAACGGCTTCTACGTCGACGGGGCCTTCCGTCGCTCGGACGGCGTCCACCTCGGGGTGGCCGTGGCGCTGCGCGGCGGCGGGCTGGTGGCCCCCGCGCTGCACGACACCGACACCCTGACGCTCGACCAGCTGATGGTGGGGCTGAAGGACCTGGTGGCCCGGGCCCGGGCCGGTCGGCTGCGCGGCTCGGAGATGGCCGACCCCACGCTCACGGTCACCAACCTCGGCGACCAGGGCGTGGAGGCCGTGCACGGCGTCATCTACCCGCCGCAGGTGGCCCTCGTGGGCTTCGGCCGGGTGGTCGAGCGGCCGTGGGCGGTCGACGGCATGCTCGCCGTCCACCCGGTCGTCACCGCGACGCTGGCTGCGGACCACCGGGTCACCGACGGACACCGCGGCGGGCTGTTCCTCGCCGCGATCGACTCCCTGCTGCAACGACCCGAGGAGCTGTAGATGACCGACGCCGGCGCCCGCGACGCCGTGGCGCGCGTGCTCGCCCAGATCGCTCCCGAGGCTGAGCTCGACCTGGTCGACCCGACCTGGTCGACCCGGCCGCGGACCTGCGCACCGAGCTGGACCTGGACTCGATCGACTTCCTCAACCTCGTCGAGGGGCTCAAGGAGGAGACGGGGGTGGAGATCCCGGAGTCCGACTACTCCGAGGTGCGCAGCCTCGACGGACTCGTCGCCTACCTCACCGTGCACGCCGGCTGACCGCCACCCGCCGGCCTGCCGTCACCTCGGAGGTGGACCTTGTGCCCTGCCGCGCGGACGCGCCTCTGGGGAACCTGGAGGTGGCGGTTGGAGGGGGCAGCGATGCGGGCATGGGGTCGGGGTCTGCTCTCGGCGGTAGTCGTGCTGGGGGTGCTGGTCTCGGGGGCGCAGGCAGGGTCGGCGACGCCGACGCCGATCGGCGCGACGGGAGTGGTACGGCTCGCGGGGCAGGACCGGTACGCCACCGCGGCGGCCATCAGCCGAGCGACCTGGGCGCCGCCGGTCCCGGTGGTCTACGTCACGACCGGGCTGGACTTCCCGGACGCGCTGGCCGGAGGGCCGGCGGCCGCGCGGTCCGGCGGTCCGGTCCTGCCGGTGCAGGCCACGACCGTCCCAGCGGTGATCGCCGCCGAGCTGGACCGGCTCGACCCTGAGCGGATCGTCATCCTCGGCGGGACCGGTGCGGTGTCCGGCGGGATGCAGGTGACGCTCGCGGCGTACGCCCCGTCGGTGGCCCGGCTGGCCGGGGCGGACCGGTACGCCACCGCCGCATCGATCGCGACGTCGGTGTTCGCCGCGCCCGTCCCGGTGGCGTACGTCGCGAGCGGCGCCGGGTTCGCCGATGCGGCGGCCGGTGGCGCGGCGGCCGCGCACGAGGGCGGTCCGATGCTCCTGACGACCCCGACGGCGTTGCCGGCATCGACAGCGGCGGCGCTGACGGCGCTGCGCCCGAGCCGGATCGTCGTCGTCGGCGGGACCGGTGCGGTCTCCGCCGCGGTGCAGACGGCGCTGGCGGGGCTCGCCTCCGCGTCGGTGACCAGGCTCGGCGGGACCGACCGGTTCGACACCGCCCGGGTCCTCGCCCAGGAGGTGTTCGGCACGAGCGAGTCGATCGCGCTCGCCACGGGGCTGAACTTCCCCGACGCCCTCGCCGGGGTGCCCACGGCCTTTGTCAACGACGCACCGCTGCTCCTGACCTGGCCGTCCTGCGCGGCGTGGCCCGCCCACGTCGCCTGGATCACCCTCGGCGCTACGCGCAGCATCACCCTCGGCGGCACCGCTGTGGTGTCCGACAAGGCCGCCCACCTGATCGGCTGCATCCACCGCGTGGCCGCCGTCGGCATCGCAGTCCAGGGCGAGGCCGTCCTGCCGGATCTGTCCGCGGACGGACGGTATGTCTCCTTCTACTCCGAAGCCTCGACCCTGGTGCCAGAGGACACCAACGGCAACGCGGACGTGTTCCTCGGCGACACCCTCACCGGGACCATCACCCGGGTGTCCACGGCCAGCGACGGGACCCAGGCCAGCGGCTCCACGCCGGCGCTGTCCGACGACGGTCGGTACGTCGCCTTCACGTCCGACGCCTGGAACCTGGTGCCAGGTGACACCAACGGGGCGTTCGACGTGTTCCGCAAGGACACCGTCACCGGCCAGACCATCCGGGTGTCCACCGCCAGCAACGGCGCCCAGGCGGGCTCCGACGGCTTCGGCCTGGCGATCTCCGCCAACGGCCGGTACGTCGCCTTCACGTCCGAGGTCTCTGGGCTCGTGCCGGGCGACACCAACGGCGTGACGGACGTCTTCGTCAAGGACACCCAGACCGGGGCGACCACCCGGGTGTCCACGGCGAGCAACGGCGGCCAGGCCACCGACTGGTCGTCGTCGCCGGTGATCTCGGCGGACGGGCGCCACGTCGCCTTCGCGTCGGCCGCGACCCCCCTGGTGCCGGACGACACCAACGGCATGTTCGACGTGTTCGTCAAGGACACCGAGACCGGGGCGACCACCCGGGTGTCCACGGC
>JALOLN010000179.1 GCA_025455945.1 Actinomycetes bacterium | reverse complement strand
GCTGACCGCGCGCCGCACTCGCCCCCAGCACGACAGCCACGAGGACGGCGGCCACCGCCAGGGGCAGCCCGATGACCCAAAGCAGCCACTCGCCCGTGCTCAGGGTGCCCTCTCGGACGATCTCGTCCTCGGCGCTGCCGGCATGGGCCGCGGCGGGGACGAGCAGGACGACGGTCCCGGTCAGGGCGACGACGGCCGCCCGGCTGGCGCTCCTCACGCCGCCCACGCTATCCGACCGGTCCCGGCGCCGTGGCCGGCTGGTGAGAGCATCATGGACTCACTGCGGGAGGACCCGGCCAGCCCGAGGGGGCGCCATGGACACCGAGCAGCTCGACCTCACACTGAGCGCCCTGGCCCGCAACGCGCGGACGTGGGCACGGCTCCCGGTACGGCGCAAGGTGGAGTACCTCACCGAGATCCGCCGCCTGCTCGTCGAGCACGCGGACGCGTGGGTCCAGGTGGCGGCCGAGGCGAAGGGCTTCGCCCCCGGCTCGCAGCTGGTCGGCTCCGAGGAGTGGCTGGCCGGGCCGTACCCCGTGGCGTCCTGGCTCAGCGACGTCATCACCACCCTGACGAGGCTGGACCGGGGCGCCGACCTGCTCGAGGGGTTCGGTGTGACCACCAGGCCCGACGGCCAGGTGGTGGTCCGCGTGCTGCCGGGGAACACCTACGACTCGTTGCTCCTCAGCGGGTACTCGATCGACCTGTGGATGGAGCCAGGGGTCACCGAGCAGACCCTTCGCGACACGATGGCGGTCTTCTACCGGGAGTCAGACCCGCCGGGGCGGCTGACGGCGGTGCTCGGCGCGGGCAACGTCAACGCCATCGCACCACTCGACGTCCTCTACGCCATGATCGCCGACGGTGACGTCGCCGTCCTCAAGCTCAACCCGGTCAACGCCTACCTGCGCCCGGTCCTCGAGCAGATCCTGGCGCCCCTGGTCGACGACGGGTTCCTCGTCATCACGGAGGGCGGCGCCGACGTCGGGGAGCACCTCACGCGGCACCCGCTCGTCGGGGCCGTGCACATCACCGGCAGCGGGCGTACCTACGACGCGATCGTCTGGGGCACCGGCGAGGAGGGTCAGCGGCGCAGGGCGGCCGGGACGCCGCTGATCGACAAGCCGGTCCGCGCCGAGCTCGGCGGCGTCGGTCCCACGATCGTCGTGCCCGGACCGTGGTCCGACGCCGACGTGGCCTACCAGGGCGAGCACCTGGCCACCCAGCGGCTGCACTCGTCCGGGCACACCTGCGTGGCGTCCCAGGTCCTCGTCGTCCCGCGGCCCTGGCCGACCACCCCCCGGCTGCTCGACGCGGTGCGCAGGGCCATGACCGAGGCCGAGGCACGGCGGACCTACTACCCGCAGGCCGACGCCTGGCACGAGCGCATCCGGGCCGTGCACCCCCAGGCGGAGCGGCTGGGCTGCGCCGTCCCCCGCACCTTCGTCCCGGACATCGCCCCCGACTCGGACTCACCGGCCTTCCGCGAGGAGTTCTTCGGCCCGGTGTACGTGAGCACGGCACTGACCGGCCGCACCCCGTCGGAGTACCTGCGCAACGCCGTCGAGTTCGCCAACGAGCGGCTGTACGGCACCCTGGGTGCCAACCTGGTCGTCCACCCCAGGACGCTCCGGCGGATGGGAGCCGAGATCGACTCCGCGGTGGCCGACCTGCGATACGGCGGGATCGGCGTCAACGTGTGGACCGCCCTGGGGTTCCTCGCCGGCCGAGCCGCCTGGGGCGCCTTCCCCGGTCACACCCGCGAGGACATCCAGTCCGGCGTGGGGCACGTCCACAACGCCCTGCTGTTCGCGCGGGTGCAGAAGACGGTCGCGCGCGGCCCGTTCCACCCGTTCCCGCGCTCGGTCGCGGCCGGTGAGCTGACGCTGTCCCCGAAGCCGCCGTGGTTCCTGTCCAACCGGACGGCGGCGACGACCGCTCGGCTGTTCACCCTCTTCGCCGCGGACCCGCGGCCCGACCGGCTGCCGGCCATCTTCGCCTCGGCCCTGCGCGGCTGACCCTTCGGGCCGACCGGACGGACCTCACGCGCCCCCGACCGCGCGGGCCAGTGACCGCACCCGCTCGGAGGCGGCGAGGTCCTCGAGCAGCACCGGCTCCCCCGACCCGTCGCAGAGGGGCACCCGCCAGTTCGGGTACTCCCGGTCGGTTCCGGGCTGGTTCTGGGCCCGGGTGTCACCGACCGCGTCGGGCAGCGCGACGCCGAGCAGCCGGGCGGGAGTGCGGCCCAGGAAACGGTGCAGCGCCTCCACCGTCTCCCGGACGTCGGCCCCGTGGCGCAGCAGCCCGAGCTCGCGCAGCAGGTCCAGCCAGGAGTCCCGGTCCCCGGCGTCGATGGCCCGCTCCTCCTCGACCGAGCGGGTGAGCAGCCCCAGGTCGCCCCGGATCCGGATGTGCTCGCCGTCCAGGTAGCCCGCCGTGGGCGGCAGGTCGTGCGTCGTCACCGTGGCCAGGCACAGCTCGCGCCAGTGCTCCGGTCGCAGCGGCTCGTGCTGCCAGCCGCGCTCGAACCACAGGATGGAGGTCCCGGCCAGGCCCCGCTCGCGCAGGTAGTCGCGCACCCACGGCTCGACCGTGCCGAGGTCCTCACCCACGACGAAGGCACCCGCCCGCCAGGCCTCGAGGGCGAGGATCCCGACCAGGGCCTCGTGGTCGTACCGCACATATGTGCCCGCGGACGGCGGCAGCCCGGCCGGTACCCACCACAGCCGGAACAGCCCGAGGACGTGGTCCACGCGCAGCCCCCCGGCGTGGCGCAGAACGGTGCGCAGCATGTCCCGGTACGGCGCGTACCCGGCGTCGGCCAGCCGCCCGGGGTGCCACGGCGGCTGCGACCAGTCCTGGCCCTGCTGGTTGAAGGCGTCCGGCGGCGCACCGACGGTGATGCCCCGGGCCAGCACGTCCTGCAGCGCCCAGCTGTCCGCACCTTCCGGGTGGACACCCACGGCCAGGTCGTGGACGACGCCCACCGGCATGCCCGCCTCCCGCGCGGAGCGCTGCGCCGTGGCCAGCTGCTCGTCGAGCAGCCACTGCAGCCAGCTGTGCAGCGCCACCCGGTCGGCGAGCTCGGCGCGGGCCGCGGCCACGGCCGGCCCGCCCGGGTCCCACAGCTCCTCAGGCCACGCGGTCCACGGCCAGCCGTGCCGCTCGACGAGGGCGTTCCAGGTGGCGAAGTCCACCAGCCCGCTGCCCTCCCGCTCCCGGAAGGCGTCGAAGGCGGCCTGCCGCCCGGGGGTGAGCGGCACGGCCCGGACGATCTCGAGAGCGGCCAGCTTGGCGGCCCAGGCGGCGTCGCGGTCGAGCAGGGCCGCCGATCGGGAGGCGCGGTGCAGCGGCGCGGCCAGCGCGTCCACCCGCGCCCGGTCGGCGGCGGACAGGTAGGCGTACTCCGGGACCGCCTCGACCCGCAGGTAGAGCGGGTTGGCGAAGCGCCGGGTGACGGGCAGGTACGGCGAGTCCGTCATGGGCGGCACGGGGGAGGCCGCGTGCAGCGGGTTCGCCAGCAGGAAGCCGGCCCCGAGGTCGTGCCCGCTCCACGAGGCCAGGTCGGCGAGGTCGGCGAGGTCGCCGAGCCCCCACGACCGGGCGGAGCGCAGCTGGTACAGCTGGGCCATGAAGCCCCACGTGCGCTGGCCCTCGCACCGAGGCCCGAGGCCGAGGTAGGGCGGGGTCACGACCAGCGGGCTGCTGGCGTGGCGGCCCTCGCACCGGGCGTGCAGCGTGTGCCAGCCGACCGGCAGGCTGCTCGGCAGCTCGTAGGTGGCCTCGCCGGTCACCGTCCCGTCGACGTCCACCGGGGCCACCCAGCGGTCCTGCTGGGCCAGGTCGTGCCGCCGACCGCCGTCCTCGAGCTCCACCCAGACGTCGGGCTCGGCGCCGTGCGGCAGGTGCACCCAGACCCAGGGCGTCCAGCCGGCTCGGGTGACGACGATGGGGGGCAGCATCTGCCGCCAGCGGGCCAGCCGGTGCTCGCGCAGCGCCGCGGCGGCCCGCTCGGGCGTCCCGGCGTCCAGGCCCAGCCCGGCGAGCACGGCGAGCACGGTCTCCCGGGCGACCCGGACGTGGCGGCCCTGCCAGTCCCAGAACTCGGTGGCGACCCCCAGCTCCTCGGCGAGCGCACGCAGGTCGGGGTCGAGGTCGCTCACGGGGGCCAGCCTCTCACCCGGCGCCCGGTCACCACCCGACCGGACGGCGGTCCGCCCACGGCCGGGCCGTCTCGAGCTGGGCCGCCAGCCGGATCAAGGTGGCCTCGTCGTTCGCCCGACCGACCAGCTGGACGCCGACGGGCAGGCCGTCCTCGGTCCAGTGCAGGGGCAGCGAGACCGCGGGCTGGCCGGTGACGTTGTAGGGCGCGGTGAACGGGGTGAACCGCTTCTGCGCCTCGAAGTCCGCCGCCGGGTCGTCGTCGTCGCGCAGCCCGCCCACGGGGGCCGGTAGCTGGGCGAGGGTCGGGGTGAGCACGGCGTCCACGCCGGCCGTGGCAGCCGCGGCGGCCCTGGTGGACAGCCGCAGCAGGGAGACGGCAGTGGCCAGCGAGAGGCCGTCCACCGCCCGGCCCCGGTCGCGCAGCCACCGGGTCAGGGGCAGCAGCCGCTCCTCCTGCTCCGGCGGCACGGGGGTCAGCAGTGCGAGGACCGACCAGAGCACCTCGAACATCGGCACCAGCTCCGGCCCGAACGGCGGGTCGACGTCGACCACCTCGTGCCCGAGGTCGGCGAGCAGCTGCGAGG
>JALOLN010000035.1 GCA_025455945.1 Actinomycetes bacterium | reverse complement strand
GGCCTCCTGCCTGGCAGTGCACCGCGCCCACCCGGCACCGGCCAGAGGCTTACGACCCTGGAACCGGGTCGTCGGGGGGCAGGTCCTTGCCGACGACCTCGGCGAACCCCGCCCTGAGGTCCTCGACCAGCTCGGCGATCTCCGCCACCGCGGAGTCGTCCGCCGAGACCCCGACGTAGGCGCCGCCGTCGTAGGTGAGCATGGTGACGTTGATCGCGGCGCCGATCGTGGCCACCAGCGGGTACATGCGCAGGATCCGCGCCCCGGCGAGGTACGTCGGCACCGGCACGCCCGGCACGTTGGACGTCGTGATGTCGCTGGCCTGGGCCGCAGCGGCCAGCATGCCGACGGGGACGAACCAGCCCAGCGAGGCGATGTCGTCGGCCAGGCCGAGCGCCGGCTCGGCACGCCAGGCGTCGACGACCTCGTGGGCGGCGGCCATCCGGGTCACCGGGTCCGGCTCGGCGATGCCGAAGGGGAACCGGGCGATCGTGACCGCGTTGGCCGCCTCCGCCCCCTCGGTGCGCAGGCTGATGGGCAGGTTGAACCGCAGCTCGCCCACCGGTGCGTCATGCCGCTCGTGGTAGCGGCGCATGCCCCCGGCCACCGCGGAGAGGAAGGCGTCGTTCACGGTGAAGCCGGCGTCCTTGGCCGCGGTCCGCAGGTCGCGGAACGGCAGGGCGATCGTCGCGAACCGGTACGTCGTGCCGCGCTGCCGCAGCAGCGGCGACAGCGAGCGGCCGCCCGCCGGCAGCGTGAACCGGGCCAGGGAGCGGGCCAGGCCCACCCCGTCGCCCACGGCCCCCCTGGGGTCCCGGACCGCCCGCCACGCGGTCCCCGGCGCGGCCCGGACGACGCCGCCGACGCGCCCGGCCGCGCGCTCCAGGGTGTCCCGGACGTCGGCGGTGAGGACGTCGAGCATGCCGGGCTGGACCGCAGCCGGTGGCTCGGGCAGGTCCGTGGGGGCAGTGGCATCCGGCGCGAAGTCGAAGATCTGGGCGCCGAGCTGGACCGTGGCTTGGCCGTCGGCGAGGGCGTGGTGCAGCTTGAGGATGAACGCCGCCCGGCCGTCGGGCAGGCCCTCCAGCACGGTCGCCCGCCACAGCGGCCGGTCCGGGTCGAGCTGGGCGAGGCTGATCCGCCGGGCCTCGGCCAGGACGTCGGACCACGTCGCCGGCTGGGGCAGGCGGTAGCGGCGCAGGTGGAAGTCGAGGTCGAAGCTGGGGTCGACGCCCAGTCGCGGGTTCGCCAGGCCGAACGGCCCGCGCAGCACCCGCTCCCGCAGCATCGGGACCGTGCGGGAGACCCGCTCCAGGCGCGCGACGAGGGCGTCCCAGTCCGGCGCCACCTCGAGCAGCAGCAGCCCGATCACCGGCGAGCGCATCGTCGGCGAGCCGACGTCCGCACGGTAGGTCGTGGCGTCCCAGCCGTGCAGCTGCCGGCCCGTGTCCTCGTTCACTCGGGCACCTCCCGGTCAGACCCTGGCACGGGTCGTGCGCTGCCGTCATCCCTTCGGTGCGGCAGGCTGCCGGCATGACGACGTACGGAGTCAGCCAGTGATCCATCACCTGTCGATCCCCGCAGCTGACACCGCCCACGTCGCGGACGTCCTGCAGCGGCTGCTCGGCGGGACGATCACCCCGTTCGGCCCGTACCGGGACTCGTGGATCGTGTGGACGGGCGACCCGTACGGCACCGCCATCGAGATCTACCCGGTCGGGACCGAGATGGTGCCGCCGGACGGGCCGGGCCAGGCCGAGTTCCGTGCGGCCGCGCACCCCTCGCCGTACGTGGCGACGCACGCGGCGGTCTCGGTCGAGTGCGAGGTCGCCGAGATCCAGCAGGTGGCCCGGGCAGAGGGGTGGCGGGCCGCGCAGCTGTCGCGGGGGCCGTTCGACGTCGTCGAGCTCTGGATCGAGAACCACGTGATGCTCGAGCTGCTCACCCCACGGATGGCGGCCGACTACCTGGCCTCGGTCCCGCGCCGACCGGCAGGGGCATGAGCCAGGCCGGCCTCAGCTCTGCTGACCCATCGACCACAGCGCCCACAGCGTCGTGCGGACCGCGCGCGGCTGCTGCAGCACCGTCCTGATCGTGAAGGCGACGTCGTCGTCGCGCAGGTAGGCGGTCAGGGCAGGGTCACCCTCAGTGCGGCCGTAGCCCAGGGCGAACTCGGTCTCGACCCCGGCCGGTGCGATCGCCGTCACGCGGATCCCGTGCTCGCGCAGCTCACGGTCCAGTGCACCGGCCAGGCCGACCTGGGCGAACTTCGTCCCGGCGTAGACCGCCTCGTCCCCGCCACCGCGCAGCCCCGCCACCGACGACACGATGACCACGTCGCCGCCGCCGGCCGCCAGCAGGGCGGGGACGGCGGCCCGCACCGTCCAGACAGTGCCGTCGTAGTTGGTGTGCATCATCCGCTCGATCTCCTCGTCGGAGTGGTCGAGGATGCCGCCGTACATGCCGATCCCGGCGTTGGCGACGACGGAGTCCAGCCGGCCCCAGGTGTCGACGGCGGCGGCCACCAGCCGCTGGTTGTCCGCCGGGTCCCGCACGTCCATCGGGACGGCGACGGCGCGGTCGGCGCCCAGCTCGGCGACCAGGGTGTCCAGCCGATCCTGGCGCCGGCCGCCCAGGGCGACGCGGGCGCCGGCCTCGGCCAGCTGGCGGGCCGCGGCAGCGCCGATGCCGGCGGTGGCGCCGGTGATGACGACGACGGTGTCGGTGAGGTCACGCAGTTCGTAGGTCACGGTGGATCCCTCCACGGGGGGCACGGCAGCGGTGCTGCCCAGCATGCCACCCGTCACGAGGCGGCCAGGGCGCGGACGGCGGCAAGGCTGCGCTCGGCCGCGGCCCGGGCCGCCACCGGCCGGTCGGGTGCCGGGCCGGCATATCGCTCACGCAGGTCGTCCAGCGGCACCGGGGCACCGACGGTCACGGTCACTGGACGGCGGCGCAGCGGGCAACGGCGCCGATCGGACGTCCTCCGCGCCCTCCTGCGCTCGAGCCCCCGGGTCGCGACCGGGACGACGGGCGCGCCCGTGGCCAGGGCGAGGTGGCCCACGCCGGGCAGTGCCCGCGGGACCTGTCCCGGGCGCGGGATGGTCCCCTCGGGGTAGATGAGCACGGCCTCGCCGGCCCCCAGCGCCTCGGCGGCGGCCGCGAGCGACTGCTGACGGCCCGAGTGCGGTGGCACCGGGATCATCCCCGACCAGCGCAGCACCCAGCCGGTGACCGGGTAGCGGAACGCCTCCTCGACCACGAGGGCCCGCAGCCGCCGGCCGCGCTGCCAGGCCACCGTGACGACGACGAGCGGGTCCCGGAACGACACGTGGTTGGCCACGACCAGGACCGGCCCCTTCTCGGGGAGCCGCTCCAGGCCGGTGACGGCGACCTCGTGCCGCAGCCGGCGCCAGAGCACGACCACCGGGACGGCGACGCGCCACACCAGGTCGGACCCAGGGCGCCAGTGCCGGTTGCCCACCCGACGGACGCTACCCACTGGAGGGGCCAGCGGTGTGGGCGGGCGGCCTAGGCTTCCCTGCCATGGCTGACCTCCACCTCGGCGGGCGCGTCGACCCCGCGACCCACCAGCGTGTCGACACCGCGACGACGATCGGCTCAGCGGACCTCACGACGCACGGGGTCATCGTGGGGATGACCGGGTCGGGCAAGACCGGCCTCGGCGTCGTCCTCATCGAGGAGTGCCTCGCCGCGGGAGTGCCCGCGCTGCTGATCGACCCGAAGGGCGACCTCACTAACCTGTGCCTGACCTTCCCCGACCTCGCGCCCACCGACTTCCTCCCGTGGGTCGACCCCAGCGCCGCGGCCAAGGCGGGCGTCGGCGTCGAGGAGTTCGCGGCGCAACAGGCAGCCGCCTGGCGGGACGGCCTCGCGTGCCCGACCCCGAGGTCCTGCACGACGAGGTCGACGGCTACGTCACGAGCCTGCTCGGGATGCTCGGCCTGGACGCCGACCCGTTGTCCTCCCGGGAGCACATCCTGCTGGCCAACCTCATCGAGACGGCGTGGAGCCAGGGCCGAGACCTCGACCTCGGCACCCTGCTGGCGCAGGTGCAGCAGCCACCCATGCGCAAGCTCGGCGTCCTCGAGCTCGACCAGTTCTTCCCCGCCGCCGACCGCGCGGCCTTCGCCCTGCGGCTGAACGGGCTGCTCGCCGCGCCCAGCTTCGGCGCCTGGCTGAGCGGGGACCCCATCGACATCGACGCGATGCTCCGGACGCCGGACGGCCGGCCGCGCTGCGCCATCGTCACGACCGCGCACCTGTCCGACGAGGAGCGGCAGTCGGTGACGGCGCTGGTGCTGGCCAAGCTGGTCACCTGGATGCGTCGACAGAGCGGCACCACCGACCTGCGGGCCCTGCTGTACATGGACGAGGTGGCCGGCTACCTGCCGCCCACGGCGAACCCGCCGACCAAGCGGCCGATCATGCTGCTGCTCAAGCAGGCGCGCGCGTTCGGCGTCGGTGTCGTACTCTCCACGCAGAACCCCGTGGACGTCGACTACAAGGCGCTGTCCAACGCCGGCACGTGGATGGTGGGCCGGTTGCAGACCGAGCGCGACAAGGCCCGCCTGGTCGACGGCCTGGCCTCGGCGGCGGGCACGGTCGACGTCGGCCTGGCGGGGGACACGATCTCGGGGCTGGGCAAGCGTGAGTTCCTGCTGCGCCGGGCCGGCGTGGACGCCCCCGAGGTGTTCACGACCCGGTGGGCGATGAGCTACCTGCGCGGGCCGCTCACCCGGGACCAGATCGCCAGCCTCCGCACCCCCGCCCCGGCACCGCCGGCCGCCACGGCGCCGCCGGTCGCCGTCGGGACCGGCGTCGTCCCGCCCGTCGTGCCGGGTGACGACGAGACCCCGGTGATGCCGGCCGTCGCCGACGGCACGCTCGTCGCCTGGCTGGACCCGGCGGCCGCCTGGGCCCCCGTGGTGGGTGCCACCACCGGCAGCCACCTGCGCGCGGCGGCGGTGGCCCGGGTGCACCTGCGCTACGACGAGGTGAAGGCCGACCTGGTGCACGACGAGGAGTACGAGGCGGTGCTCTTCCCGCTGCCGCAGCTGCCCGACCCGGCGGGGTTCGTGCCCGTCGACTACGACGAGCGCGACCTGCTGGCCCAGCCCCCGCCGTCCGCGGTCTACGGGCTCGCCGTGGCGGACCTCGACTCGAAGACCTGGTGGGCGACCCTGCGGCGGGCGCTGGCCGACCACCTGGTGCGCACCCGGACGATCGAGGTCCTGCTCAACCGCGAGCTGCGGCTGTACTCGCGGGTGGGCGAGACCCGCGAGCAGTTCGCCGCCCGGTGCCTCGCGGTGGCCGACGCGAAGGCCGACGAGGCCACCGCGGCCCTGCGCGACAAGTACGACAGCCGGCTGGCGGCGCTGCGCACCCGGCTGCAGGGTGCCGAGGCCGCCGTCCGGGAGAAGGAGGCGGCGAAGAGCGCTGCCTACCAGGACACCGCGATGACCGCGGTGAACTCGATGCTCGGTGGTCTCTTCGGTGGTCGGCGGTCCCGGGCGTCGGTGTCCACCGCGGCGCGCAAGGTCAAGACCGCGGGAGCCCGGGTCGACACGGCGCGCGAGCGCGCCGACACGCTCGCGGCGGGGGTCGCCGACCTCGAGGAGGAGCTGGCCGCCGAGGTCGCCGACCTCGAGGCGGAGTGGCTGGGCAAGGCGACGGCGGTGGAGGTCGTGCCGATCCCGCTGGAGCGGTCCGACGTCAGCGTCGTGGACCTGCGCCTGGTCTGGGTGCCGGTCCGGTAGCGGTCGTCGAGCCGGCCCTGCGGAGAATCACCCGACGGCAGGGTCGCAAGTCCCTGCTCAAGCGCCCACCGGTCTGTCATAGTGCCCGCACCCGAGCATGTCGGGCAGTTCGAGGAGCGCGCATGGACCTGCTGATGCTGTCGGTCATCGCCATCGTGGCGCTGGCCCTGCTGTTCGACTTCACTAACGGGTTCCACGACGCTGCGAACTCCGTGGCGACCGTGGTCGCGACCCGCGCGTTGCCCGCCAAGTGGGCCCCGGCCTTCTCGGCGTTCTTCAACTTCGTCGCCTACTTCGTCGTCGGCCTCGCCGTGGCCAACACAGTCGGCAAGGTCGTGAACTCCGAGTACTCGGGAGTCGCCGTGATCTTCGCGGCGCTCATCGGTGCCATCACCTGGAACTACGTCACCTGGTACGTCGGCATGCCGTCGTCCTCCTCGCACGCACTCATCGGCGGCCTGATCGGCGGTGGCCTCGCCGCCGGGTGGACCGACGCGATCGAGTGGTCCTCGGTCGAGAAGGTGCTGATGGCGATCGTCGCGTCGCCGGTCGTCGCCTTCACGGTCGCGTTCCTCGCCATGTTCCTGGTCGCGGGCCTGCAGAAGCTCACCAAGTGGCACGACAACCACCCGGCCTTCAAGGTCGGCCAGCTGATCTCCGCCGCCGCGGTGTCGTTCGGCCACGGCGCCAACGACGCGCAGAAGACCGTGGGTGTCATCGCCGCTCTGCTCCTGGGTACCGGGGTCGGTGGTGCGGCGAAGGACGCCGAGGGCAACATCACGGTGGCCGAGTGGATCCCCGTCGCGGCCTACGGGGCCATCGCGGTCGGCACCCTGTGGGGCGGTTGGAAGATCATCGAGACGATGGGCCTGAAGATCACCACCCTGCACGCGAACTCCGGCGTCGCCGCGAACATCGGCGCCGTGACCGCGATCTTCGGGGCGACCGGCTACGGCATCCCGATCTCGACGACGCACGCCGCGGCGTCGTCCGTCGCCGGTGGCGGTGTGGCGTCCGGCCGTGGGATGAACGTCCGGGTGTTCGGCGAGATGGTCGTGGCCTGGATCATCACCATCCCTGCGACGGCGAGCATCGCGTTCTTCCTCTACAAGATGACGCAGCTGCCCACGGCGGCCGCATGGCTGTCGGTCGGCTCGGTGCTCTTCGTGCTGTTCGGCTGGATCGCCTACGCGATGACCCACAGCATCGGTGCCGAGGAGGTCGCCGCGGAGATCCCGCCCGAGGAGGTGCTCGAGGAGCACATCCCGGCGGTGCCGCACCTCGAGGGGCACGGCCCGGTCGAGTAGCCCGCTTCAGGCCAGGTGGCCGGCCCGCAGCGGGGCGAGGACCCGCTCGAGGCCGGCCACTGCCGTCGGGCCCAGCCCGCAGCAGCCGCCGACGAGGGCAGCACCGCCCGCGACCCAGGCCCGGTCGGCGGCGTCGGGCAGCTCGTCCGCCCCGCTGCCGGTCCAGCAGCGGGCGGCGCCGTCCCAGACCCGCCCGGCGTTGGGGTAGACGACCAGCGGCAGGCCGGTCGCGCCCCGGATCCTGGGCAGCAGCTCGCTGACGTGCTCGGGGGCGGTGCAGTTGACGCCGACGGCGAGCACGGTCGCCGCGGCCGCCGCCGTCGTGGCGGCGTCCTCGACCCGGTCGCCGGCACAGGTCCGGCTGCCGGACGCGCAGGACAGGCTCACCCACGCGGGCAGCTCCGGGTGGTCGGCCAGCACCTCCACGACGGCTGCCACCTCGGCCGCGTCCGGAACCGTCTCCACTGCCAGCAGGTCGGGCCCGGCGGCGGCGAGCACCTCCAGCCGCTCGCGGTGGAACGCCACGAGGTCGGCGTGCGGCAGGCCGTAGCGACCCCGGTACTCGGCCCCGTCGGCGAGCACCGCGCCGTAGGGACCGACGCTGGCGGCGACGAGGAGCGGGCCGGGCCGGCCCGCCGCCAGCGCGGCGTCACGCGCCTCACGGGCCAGCTCGACGCTGCGGGTGAGCAGCCGGTCGGCCGCCCGGGCGTCCAGGCCGACCGCCGCGAAGCCTCGTCGGCTGGCCTGGTAGCTCGCCGAGATCGCCACCCGGGCGCCGGCGGCGAAGTACGCGGCATGCACCGCGCGGATCGCGTCGGGGTCGTCGCGCAGCAGCCGGGCCGACCACAGGTCGTCGGAGAGGTCGTGCCCCCGCGCCTCGAGCTCGGACGCCAGGCCGCCGTCCAGCGGCCAGGGACCGGTCGCCAGGAGCCGCTGGATTCCGGAGCGCACGGCCGTCACGGTATGTCGGCGCGGAACTACGTGCGTGTTGTTCTGGGCGTGTCCTCCAGACACGCCGGGGAGTGCCGATGTGACTGGAGTGACTGGGGTGACGTCGCCGCGGCTGCGCCGCTAGCGTCGAGGGGCTGTCCGGCACACCGAGGGGGCGTGGAGTGCGGCTGAGGGCGGGAAGCAGGACGACGACGGCGGCGCTGGCCGCCGTCGGCGCGCTGCTCCTCGTGGTCCTGCCGGCCTCCGGTGCCACCGCCGAACCGACGCCGTCCGCCGGGGAGGTGGCGGCCGCCCGCGCGGCCGCGCGCTCGGTGGCCGCCGACGTCGGCGTGCTGGAGGCCCAGCTGGCCCAGGCCCAGGCCCGCCTCGACGCGCTCGGCGCCGCCGTCGCCGAGGCGGCGGAGGCCTACAACGGCGCGGTCTACGAGCTGGAGCGGGCCCGTGCCGCGGCAGCGGCCGCCGCCGCGCGAGCGGCCGCCGCCGGGGTGGACCTCGACGCCGCCCGGCGGGACGTGGGGCGGCTGGCCGCAGCCAGCTACAAGATGGGCGGGTCGCTCGGTGGGATGGCCGCGTTCGCGTCGGGCCAGCAGGCCTCGTCGGTGCTGGGCACGGCGGCCACCCTCGAGGCGCTGGGCCGCCGGCAGGACGCCGTCCTCGACCGGGTCCGGGTGCAGGGGGTCGTGACCGAGGTCCTGCGCCGCCAGGCGTCCGACGCGGTGGCCGAGCAGCAGGCGGCCGCCGACCGGGCGGCAGCGGCCAAGGCGGCGGTGGAGGCCCGGGTCGAGGACCAGGCTGGGCAGGTCTCCGAGCTCACCGCGCTGCGGACGGTCCTCAGGGGCCAGCTGGCACAGGCGCTCTCCCGGTCGTCGGAGCTCGCCGAGGCCCGGCGCGCGGGGCTGGCCCGGGCGGCCCAGGAGCGCGCGGCCGCCGAGCGCCGGGCCCGTGCGGCTGCCCGCGAGGCGCGGGAGCGGGCTGGTGGCGGTGGGACGCCGGTGCGCGGCGGGTCGTCGTCCTCGCGCGGGACGGCCGCTGGTGCCGCCACGGCGATCGACTTCGCCCGGGCGCAGCTCGGCGAGCCCTACGTGTACGCCGCCGCCGGGCCGGACTCCTGGGACTGCTCGGGGCTGACGATGATGGCCTGGCGGGCCGGCGGGGTGGACCTGCCGCACTGGTCGGTGGCGCAGTACGACGTCTCCAAGCCGGTCTCGGCCGCGGAGGTCCGCCCCGGCGACCTCGTCTTCTTCGCCCACGACCCGGCCGACTTCCGGTCGATCTACCACGTGGGCCTCTACGTCGGTGACGGCATGATGATCGACGCCCCTCACCCGGGGGCCACCGTGCGGCTGACCGACGTCTACGCCTTCGAGTTCTACGGGTTCGCGCGGCCCTGACCGCCCCCCCGCTCAGCCCTGGTCGGCCTCGGCGACGTCCTCGGAGTGGTGGGCGTCCCGGAACCGCTCGTAGGAGTCGCGGATCTCCTGCTCGGCCTGCTGCCGCCCGGCCCACGTCGCGCCCTCGACCGACTTCCCGGGCTCGAGGTCCTTGTAGACGCTGAAGAAGTGCTCGATCTCCAGCCGGTCGAACTCGGGGACATGGAAGATGTCGCGCAGGTGCTCCAGCCGGGGGTCGTTCGCCGGCACGCACAGCACCTTGTCGTCGCCTCCTGCCTCGTCGGTCATCCGGTACATGCCGACCGCCCGGCACCGGATCAGGCAGCCGGGGAAGGTGGGCTCGTCGAGGAGCACGAGGGCGTCCAGCGGGTCGCCGTCCAGGCCGAGGGTGTCCTCGACGAAGCCGTAGTCGGCCGGGTAGCGGGTGGCGGTGAACAGCATCCGGTCCAGCCGGATCCGGCCGGTCTGGTGGTCGACCTCGTACTTGTTGCGCTGGCCCTTGGGGATCTCGATCGTGACGTCGAACTCCACGGGGGCTCCTCGGGTCGGCTGGGGTGCGTACGTACCCTTCAGTGTCTCGTACGGCCGCCTGCCGCGGCCGGTGATCCGACTGTGGAGCGGGTGAACGGTGCGTCCTGGGGTGCCGGAGGGCTGGCGGGCGTGGGCCATCACGGCCCTGTCCGTGGTGACCGCCGCCGTCCTCGTGCTCACCATCACCGGGCGGATGCCGGGTGACGGCGGCCCGGACGAGCCGCCCCAGCCGTCCCCGACCGGGCCGGGCGCACAGCCGGCGCCGGCCGTCCTGGAGCCCGCCGGGGACGACGCGGCCGAGCCGGACGACGCCGGCATCGCCGCCGTGCTCGGGCCGCTGCTGCGGCAGCCGGCGCTGGGCCCACGGGTCGGGGTGTCGGTCGTGGACGTCGCGACCGGGCGCCAGGTGTTCGGCCGGGCCGCCGGCACACCCACGACCCCCGCCTCCACCGCCAAGCTGCTGACGGCGGCGGCCGCCCTGGCGCGGCTGGGTCCGGAGCACCAGCTGACGACGACCGTCGTGGCCGGCGCCGCCGCCGGCCAGGTGGTCCTCGTCGGCGGGGGAGACCCCACGCTGGCGACGTCCCCGGGGTCCGGCGCACCGCGATGGGCCAGCCTGCCCACGCTGGCCGCTGAGACGGCAGCGGCGCTGCGCAGCCGTGGCGTCACGCGCGTCGCGGTGGTGTACGACGACGGGCTCTTCGCCCCACCCACGTCCGCCGCGCAGTGGCCGGACGGGCCGGACGGGTACGTGGCGTCCGGGATCGTGGCGCCGGTCACCGCCCTCGCCGTGGACGAGGCGAGGACCGGACCGCCCGCCGTCGGCACCGCGCCGCGGTCGGCCGACCCCTCGGCGGCCGCCGCCCGGGCCTTCGCGGCGGCGCTGACCGACGCGGGGGTCACCGTCACCGGCCGGCCCACCCGTGGGCGGGCCCCGACGGCTGCGCCCTCGACGCCGGCTGCGACGCCGGCCGCGACGCCGGCCGCGACCCCGGCCGCGACGCCGGCGCCGCTGGCGCCCGGGACCGTGCTGGGCGCGGTCTCCTCGCCGCCGGTGTCGGTCCTGGTGGAGTGGACGCTGTCCACCAGCGACAACGACCTGGCCGAGGCGCTGGCCCGGCACGTCGCGATCGAGGCGGGGCGGACCCCGGACTTCGCGGGGGCAGCGGCCGCCGTGCGAGCCGCGGTCGGTGAGCTCGGCCTGCCGGTGGCCGACCTGCAGCTCTACGACGGCAGCGGGCTGGCCGCGGCGAACCGGGCCCGGCCGGAGCTCATCGCCCGGCTGCTGGCGACGGCGGCGTCGGACGACCGGCCGGAGCTGCGGGCCGTGGTCACCGGCCTGTCGGTGGCCGGCTTCGTCGGGACCCTGGCAGAGCGGTTCACCGGCCCCCTCACGGAGCCGGCGGCCGGGCTGGTGCGCGGCAAGACCGGGACGCTGACCGGCGTGGGCGCGCTCGCCGGCACGGTGCTGGACGCCGACGGCAGGGCGCTGGCGTTCGCCTTCCTCGCCGACGCCGTGCCCGCGGGCGCCGTCCTCGAGGCCCGGGCGGCCCTGGACCGGCTGGCGACGGCGCTCGCCTCCTGCGGCTGCCGCACCCCGTCCGCGGCTGCCACGCCGTCGGCGGCCGCCAGCCCCTCCGGCTGAGCGGGGGGGCGCCGGGCGTCCCGTACCGTGGTCGGGTGAGCCGCGCCGACGTCGTCGACTGGGACCTCGCCGTGTCGGTGGGCACCCGGCTGGTCCGCCCCGGGCCGCAGCTCCCCCGCGCGGAGGCCGGCGCCGTCGTCCGCGACCTGCGCGGCTACGCGGTCGAGGCCCGCGGCCACGTCCGGGCGTTCACCGGCCTGGACGCCCCGGCGGCCGACGGGCCGGTGAGCGTCGTGGACCGGGCGGCCTGGCTGCGGTCGAACGCCGACGGCCTGCGCCACCTGCTGGCGCCCTTCACCGAGCGGCTGCAGCGGCAGGAGGTGCCGGCCGCGGTGCGTGCCGTGGGCGCCCGGGCCACCGGGCTGGAGGTGGGCGCCGCGCTGGCCTGGCTGTCGTCGAAGGTCCTGGGCCAGTACGAGCTGTTCCCGCCCGGCGGCCCGGTGGGGGACCGCCCGGGGCGACTGCTGCTGGTCGCGCCCAACATCGTGCACGTGGAGCGGGAGCTGGGTGTGGTCCCCGCGGACTTCCGGCTGTGGGTCTGCCTGCACGAGGAGACGCACCGGGTCCAGTTCACCGCGGTGCCGTGGCTGCGGGGCCACGTCGTCGACGAGATCGCGGCCCTGCTCGCCGACCTGGACTCCTCCCCGGGGGCGGTGCTGGACCGGCTGGGCCCGGTCGTGGCCGCGATCGGGGCCGCGGTCCGCGGCCGGCCCGGACCGTCGATCGCGGAGGCCTTGCAGACCCCGGAGCAGCGGGCCGTCCTGGACCGGGTGACGGCCGTGATGTCGCTGCTCGAGGGGCACGCGGACGTCGTCATGGACGGCATCGGACCGTCCGTCGTCCCGTCGGTCGCCGAGATCCGGCAGCGGTTCCAGCGCCGCCGGGAGCACCCCGGCCGGGCCGACGCCGCGCTGCGTCGCCTGCTCGGCGTCGACGCCAAGCTGCGCCAGTACCGGGACGGCGCGGCGTTCGTCCGGGCCGCCGTGGACGCCGTCGGCATGGCTGGCTTCAACCGGGTGTGGGAGTCGGCCGCGACCCTGCCCACCCCGGCGGAGCTGGCGCAGCCACGGGACTGGGTGGCCCGGGTCCACGGGTCCGCCGCCGGGCGGCCGTGACGCCGGCGCCATCGCCCGCGGTGAGCGCGGTCCGGGTCGCCGTCCGGCGGGCACTGACGGGCCTGCCCCCCGGCGCCCTGGTCCTCGTCGGCTGCAGCGGCGGTGCAGACTCACTCGCCCTGGCGGCCGCGACCGCCGTCGAGGCGCCGCGGGCCGGCCTGCGGGCCGGGGCGGTCACCGTCGACCACGGCCTGCAGGCCGGGTCCGCCGGCCGCGCGCGGGCGGTGGCGGGCGTGCTGCAGGGGCTCGGGCTGGCCCCCGTCGAGGTGCTGACCGTCGCGGTCGGCCGCGACGGCGGCCCCGAGGCCGCCGCCCGCACCGCCCGGTACGCGGCCCTGGACGCCGCCGCCGCACGGCTCGGTGCCGCCGTCGTGCTCCTCGGCCACACCCTGGACGACCAGGCCGAGACGGTGCTGCTCGGGCTCGGCCGCGGGTCCGGGACCCGCTCACTGGCCGGGATGCCGGGCACCCGGGGCGGGTATCGGCGCCCGCTGCTCGGGCTGTCCCGGGAGGTCACGCGGACCGCCTGCGGCCAGGCCGGGCTGGTGCCGTGGGACGACCCGCACAACGACGACCCGGCGTTCGCCCGCGTCCGCGTGCGCACCGACGCACTGCCCGCGCTGGAGCGCGCGGTCGGGCCCGGGGCCGCGGCCGCGCTGGCGCGCTCGGCCCGGCTGCTGCGCGACGACGCCGACGCCCTCGACGCCTGGGCGCAGCAGGCCGCGACGTCGGCCGCCGACCCCGACGGCGGGCTGACGGCGACCGCGCTGGCGGGGCTGCCCGCGGCGGTGCGCCGGCGGGTCCTGCGCGTCGCCGCCGTGCAGGCGGGGGTGCCGGCCGGGGCGCTCACCGCCGTCCACCTCGACGCCGTCGACGCCCTGGTCGCCGCCTGGCGGGGCCAGGGCGCGGTGGCCCTCCCCGGCGGTGTCCGCGCCGTGCGGGCCTGTGGCAGGCTGTGCCTGGTCCCGGCGCGGCCCGCCGAGGCCGTGCCCCGACCCGAGCCGAGCGGAGAGCGGACGAGCGTGGACCAGACCGACCTCGGCCCCGACCTCGAGAAGGTCCTCATCAGTGCCGAGGAGATCCGGGGCCGGATCGCTGCCCTGGCGGCCGACATCGACCGCGACTACGCCGGCCGGGACCTGCTGCTCGTCGGCGTCCTCAAGGGCGCCGTCATGGTCATGGCCGACCTGGCCCGAGCGCTGCACACCACCGTCGACATGGACTGGATGGCCGTGTCGTCCTACGGCTCCGGGACGAAGTCCTCCGGCGTGGTCCGCATCCTCAAGGACCTCGACGGGGACATCAGCGGGCGCAACGTGCTCGTCGTCGAGGACATCATCGACTCCGGCCTGACCCTGTCGTGGCTGCTGCGCAACCTCGCCTCCCGGGGTGCCGCCTCGGTGGAGGTGTGCGCGCTGCTGCGCAAGCCGGAGGCGGCCAAAGTCGCGGTCGACGTGCGGTACGTGGGCTTCGACATCCCCAACGAGTTCGTCGTGGGCTACGGCCTCGACTACGCCGAGCGGTACCGCAACCTGCCCTTCGTGGGGACGCTCCGGCCGGAGGTCTACTCCTCCTGAGTGGTCGCCGGGGGAAGGAACGCCGGCGGCGGCGCGTTCGTCCTACCGTGTACCGTCGACTCCCCGGGACCCCCCGGGGGGCAGGTCGACGCTGTGGATCAGGAGGAGGGGGCGCCCGGCGCCCTGACATGACGTGAGGCGCTACTTCCGGGGTCCGCTGTTCTGGATCACTCTCGCGGTGCTGGCCGTGCTGATGGGGGCCCAGCTGTTCTCGTCGTCGGCCGGGTTCAAGCAGGTCGACACCTCGACGGTCATCCAGGCAGTGGACGAGGGCAACGTCAAGTCCGCCAAGCTCATCGACCAGGAGCAGCGCATCGAGCTGACCCTGAAGAGCGGTGACCCGTCACGGATCACCTCCCAGTACCTGCCGTCGACCGGGGAGTACCTCGCCGCCCAGCTGCGCGAGAGCCCGCCGCCGGAGGGCTTCGACGAGGTCAACCCGCAGCAGAGCGTCCTCGTGACCCTCCTGGTCAGCCTGCTGCCCATCGCGATCATCGTCTTCCTCTTCTTCTTCCTCATGAACCAGATGCAAGGCGGCGGCTCGCGGGTCATGAGCTTCGGCAAGTCCAAGGCCAAGCTGGCCACCAAGGACATGCCGAAGACGACCTTCGCGGACGTCGCCGGCGCGGACGAGGCCGTCGAGGAGCTGGGCGAGATCAAGGAGTTTCTCGCCGACCCGGCGAAGTTCCAGGCCGTCGGGGCCAAGATCCCCAAGGGCGTCCTGCTCTACGGCCCGCCGGGGACCGGCAAGACCCTGCTGGCGCGGGCGGTCGCCGGTGAGGCCGGCGTGCCCTTCTACTCGATCTCCGGCTCGGACTTCGTCGAGATGTTCGTCGGCGTGGGCGCCAGCCGGGTGCGGGACCTGTTCGAGCAGGCCAAGGCCAACGCACCGGCCATCGTCTTCGTGGACGAGATCGACGCCGTGGGGCGGCACCGCGGGGCCGGGCTGGGCGGCGGCCACGACGAGCGTGAGCAGACCCTCAACCAGCTGCTGGTGGAGATGGACGGGTTCGACGTCAAGGGCGGCGTCATCCTCATCGCGGCGACGAACCGGCCCGACATTCTCGACCCGGCGCTGCTGCGCCCGGGCCGGTTCGACCGGCAGATCGCCGTCGAGCGACCCGACCTGCGCGGGCGGCACGACATCCTCCAGGTGCACGCCAAGGGCAAGCCGCTGGCGGCCGACGTCGACCTGCTCGCGGTCGCCCGGCGCACCCCCGGCTTCACCGGCGCGGACCTGGCCAACGTCCTCAACGAGGCGGCCCTGCTCACCGCGCGCGGTGACAGCAAGCTCATCGACGACGGCCACCTCGACGAGGCGATCGACCGCGTCGTCGCGGGGCCGCAGAAGCGCACCCGGCTGATGAACGAGAAGGAGCGGCGGATCACCGCCTACCACGAGGGCGGGCATGCGCTGGTCGCGGCCGCCCTGCGGCACACCGACCCGGTGCACAAGGTGACGATCCTGCCCCGCGGCCGGGCCCTCGGCTACACGATGGTCCTCCCCGACGAGGACAAGTACTCGGTGACCCGCAACGAGATGCTCGACCAGCTGGCCTACATGCTCGGCGGACGGGTCGCCGAGGAGCTGGTGTTCCACGACCCCACGACGGGGGCGGCCAACGACATCGAGAAGGCGACCGCCGTCGCCCGGGCCATGGTCATGCAGTACGGCATGAGCGAGCGGATCGGCGCCATCCGGCTGGGCCAGGAGCAGGGCGAGGTCTTCCTGGGCCGCGACATGGGCCACATCCGCGACTACTCCGAGGGGATCGCCGAGATCGTCGACGAGGAGGTCCGCCGGCTCATCGAGGACGCCCACGACGAGGCCTGGTGGATCCTCGTCGAGAACCGCGACGTCCTCGACACCCTCGTCCTGGAGCTGCTGGAGAGGGAGACCCTGGACAAGGAGGAGGTGGCCGCGGTCTTCGCCCCGGTGCGCAAGCGACCGGAGCGGGAGGTCTGGCTGTCCTCGACCCGTCGCCCGGTGTCCGACCGGCCGCCGGTCGCTGTGCCGCCGCGGCCGGAGGCGGAGAGCGCCGGCTCCAACGGCGGCCGCACCACGACGTCCGCCGCGGTGCTGGACCCGGCTCCGGCCGTGGACGCGGTGCCCGCCGACGGGGCCGCCCAGGGTGACGAGGGCCGGGTCGGCTGACGGTGGTCGACCTGGCCCGGGCCGAGGCTGCCGTCCGCGAGCTGCTGCTGGCCGTCGGTGAGGACCCCGAGCGCGAGGGCCTGCGCGACACCCCGGGCCGGGTGGCCCGGCTGTACGCCGAGGTGTTCGCCGGGCTGTCCCAGCAGCCCGAGGACGTCCTCACCACGACGTTCGACCTCGGCCACGACGAGCTCGTGCTGGTCCGCGACATCGAGCTGTACTCCACCTGCGAGCACCACCTCGTGCCGTTCCACGGCGTGGCCCACGTCGGCTACATCCCCAGCGAGGACGGCCGGATCACCGGGCTGTCCAAGCTGGCCCGGCTGGTCGACGTGTACGCCCGGCGGCCCCAGGTGCAGGAGCGGCTGACCACCCAGATCGCCGACGCCATGGTCCGGCTGCTCCGCGCCCGGGGTGTCATCGTCGTGGTCGAGTGCGAGCACCTGTGCATGTCCATGCGCGGGATCCGCAAGCCCGGTGCGCGCACGGTGACCTCGGCGGTCCGCGGCCAGCTGCGCGACCCCGCCACCCGGGCGGAGGCGATGAGCCTCGCCCTCGGGCGGTGAGCCTCCCCGAGCCCGTCGGGCTGCCCGCGGCGCTGCGCGGCCTCGGCCGACCGCTGGTCATGGGGATCCTCAACGTCACGCCCGACTCCTTCAGCGACGGCGGTCGCTACCTGCACCCGGACGACGCCGTGGCCCGCGGCCGGGAGCTCGCCGCCGCCGGGGCCGACCTGGTGGACGTCGGCGGGGAGTCCACGCGCCCGGGGGCCACCCGGATCCCCATCGCCGAGGAGCTGCACCGGGTGCTGCCCGTCGTCGAGCGGCTCGTCGATGCGGGGGTCGTCGTCAGCGTGGACACCATGCGCGCCGAGGTGGCCGCGCGGGCCGTCGCGGCGGGCGCGGCCGTCGTCAACGACGTCAGTGGCGGCCTCGCCGACCCGCAGATGCTGCCCGCGCTGGCCGGTCTCGCCGTGCCGTACGTCGCCATGCACTGGCGGGGGCCGTCGACGGTCATGGACGACCTGGCCCACTACGACGACGTCGTCCGCGATGTCCGGCGGGAGCTCGCCGGGCGGCTGGAGGCGCTGGTGGCCGCGGGGGTCGACCCGGCCCGGGTGGTGCTCGACCCGGGGCTGGGCTTCGCCAAGCGGCCCGAGCACAACTGGGCGCTGCTCGCGCACCTCGAGGAGCTGGCCGCCCTGGGCCGCCCGCTGCTCGTCGGCGCCTCCCGCAAGCGCTTCCTCGGAGCGGTGCTGGCCCACGGTGACGATCTGCCCCCGCCGCAGGCCCGGGAGGCGGCGACCGTGGCGGTGTCCGCGCTGGCGGCCGCGGCGGGGGTGTGGTGCGTGCGGGTGCATGACCCCGCCGCCAGCCGGGACGCGCTGCTCGTGGGCACCGCCTGGCGGGCCGGCGGGGGGACCCCGCGGTGGTGACCGGGGCTCGGGACACGGTGGTGCTGCGCGGCCTGCGCGCCCACGGCCGGCACGGCTGGTTCGCCCACGAGCGGGAGCAGGGCCAGCCGTTCGTCGTCGACCTGGCGCTGCGTCTCGACGCCGGTCCGGCCGCCGCCTCCGACGACCTCGCCGACACCGTGGACTACGGGGCGCTGGGGTCCGCCGTCGTCGCCCTGGTCGAGGGGGAACCGGTGCGCCTTATCGAGACACTCGCCGTCCGCATCGCCGAGATGGCACTTCGGGACCCACGGGTCGTCGAGGCGACCGTGACCGTGCACAAGCCGGCGGCCCCGATGGCCGTCGACGTGGACGACGTGGCCGTGAC
>JALOLN010000178.1 GCA_025455945.1 Actinomycetes bacterium | reverse complement strand
TGACGGGGAGCGAGCTCGCCCCGGCGCTGCCCGCGCTGGGCCTGCTCGCCCTGGCCGGAGTGGTCGGGGTGCTCGCCACCCGGGGGGTCGCCCGCCGGGCGGCCGGCGCGCTGCTGGCCCTCGCCGGCGTCGGGCTCGTCCTCACCGCCGGGGACGTGGGCCGGTCGGGGCGGTCCGCCGCGCAGGGGCCGCTGGCGGACCGGCTGGGGGTCAGCGAGGTGGACCCGACCTCGTTCACCGCCTCCGCCTGGTGGGCCGTGGCGGTGCTCGCCGGCCTGCTGGTGGCCGTCGGGGGGATCCTCACCGCGGTCCACGGGGGCCGGTGGTCGACGATGTCCCGGCGCTACGACGCGCCCGCCGCACCGGCGCGGGCCGTCACCCCCGCCGATGCATGGACCGCCCTGGACCACGGCGTGGACCCGACACTCGACGCCGCCCCTGGTCCCGTGGACCCCGGTGACCTGCCACAATGACGCCGACGACGCGAGTAGGCGCACGAGGGAGCACCGAGATGGCGGGCGACGCCCACGACAACCACGGCCAGACGCCGGCCGCCTGGACGGCAGTGATCATCGTCATGCTCGGCTTCCTCGTCGGGGCCATCGGGGTGATCGCCGCGACGCCGTGGCTGTTCGCCGCCGGTGCCGTGCTCATCGTGCTGGGCGCCGTGGTCGGCAAGGTCATGCAGATGATGGGTCTCGGCGCGAAGCCGACCCCGGGCTCCCCCGCGTCCTGACCGGCACACCGGGCGACACCGCCCGCGGCCTCGTCCTCGTCGTCGAGGACGAGCGCCCCATCGCCGAGCTGATCCGCCTCTACCTGGCCCGTGAGGGGTTCGGGGTGCACACCGAGGCGGACGGCGCGGCCGGCCTGGCCGCCGCGCGCCGGCTGCACCCGGTCGCCGTCGTCCTGGACGTCGGCCTGCCCACCATGGACGGCACCGAGGTCTGCCGCCGGCTGCGCGCCGAGGGCGACTGGACACCGGTGGTCTTCGTCACGGCCCGCGACGACGAGGTCGACCGGGTGCTCGGCCTCGAGCTCGGTGCCGACGACTACGTCACCAAGCCGTTCAGCCCGCGCGAGCTGGTCGCGCGGGTGCGCTCGGTGGTCCGGCGCAGCACCGGCCCCAGCGAGCAGCCCCCCCGCACGGTGGGCCGGGTGACGCTCGACCCGGTGCGCCGCCGCGTCACCGCCGACGGCGTCGCCGTGACGCTCACCACCACCGAGTTCGACCTGCTCGCCCACCTCATGCGCCGTCCGGGCCAGGTGTTCCCCCGCGAGCAGCTGCTGTCGCAGGTGTGGGGCTACGAGGCGGCCGCCGGCACCCGGACCGTCGACGTGCACGTGGCGCAGCTGCGCGCCAAGCTCGGGGCGGCCAGCCCGATCCGGACCGTCCGCGGGGTGGGCTACGCCGCGGACGACGTCGATGCCTGAGCCGGCCGGCCGACGCGCCGGCCTGGCCGCCCGGCTGACCGGGGTGACCGTGGCCGTCGCGCTGCTCGCGGTGGTGATCACGGGAGCCGTCCTCTTCGGCCTGGTCCGCGGCGCGAGCGAGGCGCAGGCGCAGGAGACCCTCGGCCGCCAGGCCGACCTCCTGGTCACGGCGATCGACCGCCAGCTGGCGGCCCAGCGGCCCGCTCTGCTCACCTCCCTGCTGCGCCGCCAGGACATCGACGTGGCGCTCGCCGACCCGACGGCCGGGGAGCCCGCCGTGCTCGACGACGCACAGCGGTCGACCCTGGCTGCCGGGCAGCCGGTCTCAGCAGTCGTCGACGTCGATGGGGGACGGCTGTTGGTGGAGGCCAGGCCGCTGGACTCCGGTCGCGCCGTCGTGCTCAGCCAGCCGACCAGCGCGGCGGGGGCGGCGACCGCCGAGGCCCGGCGGCGGCTGCTGGTCCCGCTGCTGCTCGGCCTGGTGGTGGCGGCCGTCGTCGGCTGGCTGCTCGCCCGGTGGCTGGCCCGCCCTCTGCAGCAGGCCGCGGCTGCGGCCCAGCGCCTCGCCGGCGGGGACCGCGACGTCCGGCTCACCGCGGAGGGCCCGGCGGAGGTGGCCGAGCTGGCGGAGGCGATGAATGGCCTCGGCACCGCCCTGGCGGCCGCGGAGGCCCGCGAGCGGGAGTTCCTGCTGTCGGTGTCCCACGAGCTGCGCACGCCGCTGACCGCCGTCCGCGGCTACGCCGAGGCGCTCGCCGACGGCCTCGTGCCGGCCGAGGACGTCCCGCGCACCGGGGCCACGGTGCAGGCCGAGGCCGAGCGGCTGGACCGGCTGGTCTCCGACCTGCTCGACCTGGCCCGCCTCGGCAGCACCGACCTGCGTCTGGACGTCGGCGACGTCGACCTCGCCGCGCTGGTGGCGCAGGCCGGCACGGTGTGGGCGGACCGCTGTGCCAGGGAGGGCGTGCCGCTCCGGGTCGAGCTGCCGGCGGCCCCGCTGGTCGTCCGCACCGATCCCACGCGGGTCCGCCAGGTCGTCGACGGGCTGGCCGAGAACGCCCTGCGGGTGACCCCGGCCGGGGCGCCCGTCGTGCTCGCCGTCCGGGCCGAGCCCGGTGGTGCCCTCCTCGAGGTGCGCGACGGCGGACCGGGGCTCACCGACGACGACCTGCGGGTCGCCTTCGACCGCTCCGCGCTGTACCAGCGCTACCGGGGGGTGCGCCGGGTCGGGACCGGCCTGGGGCTGGCCATCGTCGCCGGCCTGGCCCGCCGGCTGGGTGGGACGGCGACCGCGGGACGGGCGGTCGAGGGCGGCGCGGCGTTCCGCGTCTGGCTGCCGGGACCGGACGCCGACGCGGGCTAGGCTCTGCCCCGCAGACCGCACGCCCGACGAGGATGGAGACCCGATGTCGTACGAGGCACCGCCGCCCCCGCCGCCCCCGCCGGGTGGGTACGGCGCCCAGCCCGCCTATGGCGGTCCCGCCGGGCCGCCGCCCAACAACTTCCTGGTCCCGGCGATCCTGGCCACGATCTTCTGCTGTCTGCCGGCCGGAGTCGTGGGCATCGTGTTCGCGGCCCAGGTCAACAGCAAGTGGGCCGCGGGCGACGTGGCGGGCGCCCAGAGCGCGGCGGCGAAGGCCCGCACCTGGACGTTCGTGAGCGTCGGCGTCGGCCTGGTCGTCGTGGTCGGCTGGCTGCTCCTGTTCGGGCTGGCGGCGCTCAGCGGCTCGAGCAGCTGAGCACCGAGGTCCGCACGTGGACGTCACCGGGCTCGACGCAGCACCGCCGCGCATGGCGACCGGGTCGGCGGCCTCCCGGCTGAGCGGTCCGCTGGCGGCGGCGACGGTGGGGCTCAGCGGCGTGCTGCTGCTGGCGGTCGTCGACCCCGGCCAGCCCGGCCACTACCCCGCCTGCCCCTTCCGGGCGCTCACCGGGCTGGACTGCCCGGGCTGCGGGTCGCTGCGTGCCGTGCACGCGCTGGCGCACGGTGACGTGGTCGCCGCCGCGGACAGCAACCTGCTGGCGGTGCTGCTGCTGCCCGTCGTCCTCGTGGGCTGGGCCGGCTGGGCGCGGCGCAGCGCCCTCGGCCGCCCGCGGGGGCCGCGCGTCACGCCCGCCCGGGTGGTCTACGGACTCCTCGCCCTCGTCGTGGTGTTCTGGGTGGTCCGCAACCTGCCCGGGGTGGGGTTCCTGCCGTCCGGTCCCGGCTGACCGGCCCCCGGCCCGGTGCGGTTACGCTGACCCGGACCGACCGGCGGACCGACCCGAGGGGACCCACGAGCGTGAGCGTGCTCGACGACATCCTCGACGGCGTCCGCGCGGACCTGGCCGACCGCCAGGCGCGGGTGCCGCTCGACGCGCTGAAGGAGCGGGCGGCGCACCTCCCGCGGGCGCAGGACGGTGCGGCCGCGCTGCGCAGCGACGCCGGGGTGACGGTGATCGCGGAGGTGAAGCGCAGCAGCCCGTCCAAGGGCGCGCTGGCAGCCATCGCCGACCCGGCCGCGCTGGCCGCCGACTACGAGGCCGGGGGCGCGGCGGTCATCAGCGTCCTCACCGAGCAGCGCCGGTTCGGCGGCAGCCTCGCCGATCTCGACGCCGTCCGCTCCGCGGTGGACCTGCCGGTGCTGCGCAAGGACTTCATCGTCAGCAGCTACCAGCTGTGGGAGGCCCGCGCGCACGGCGCGGACCTCGTCCTGCTCATCGCGGCCGCGCTGGAGCAGCAGGCCCTCGTCTCCCTCGTCGAGCGCGCCGTGTCGATCGGGCTCACCCCCCTCGTCGAGTGCCACGACGAGGGGGAGGTGCGCCGCGCGCTGGCCGCCGGCGCCCGGGTCGTCGGGGTGAACGCCCGCGACCTGCGGACCCTCGAGGTCGACCGGTCGGTCTTCGGCCGGCTGGCCCGGCTGGTCCCCGACGACGTCGTCCGGGTGGCCGAGTCCGGGGTGCGCGGCCCGCACGACCTCATCGAGTACGCGCGGGCCGGCGCCGACGCCGTCCTCGTGGGGGAGTCGCTCGTCACCGGGAACGACCCGCGGGCCGCCGTCCACGAGCTGGTGACCGCAGCCAGCCACCCGGCGCTGCGGCACGGGCGCGGGGGCCACGCGTGACGGCTGCCGGCCTGCCGGACGCCACCGGGCACTTCGGGCCGTACGGTGGCCGGTTCGTCCCCGAGGCCCTGGTCGCGGCGCTGGACCAGCTGGACGCCGCGTACCGCGCGGCGCAGACCGACCCGGACTTCGGCGCCCGCCTGGCCGGGCTGCAGCGTGACTACACCGGCCGGCCCAGCCCGGTGACCGAGGCCGCGCGGCTGGCCGAGCACGCGGGTGGGGCCCGGCTGCTGCTCAAGCGCGAGGACCTCAACCACACCGG
>JALOLN010000177.1 GCA_025455945.1 Actinomycetes bacterium | reverse complement strand
GGAGCCAGCCCCGCCGACACTGCTCGTGGCCCACAGCGGGGCGGGTCCGCTGCTGCCCCAGATCGGCTTCGCCCGCCGGGCGGTGCACCGGGCTCCGGCCGGCTACGTCTTCCTCGACGCCGCGCTGCCCCGACCCGGCCGCCCGGCGTCGCGGCTGGACCTGCTGGACGAGGAGGACCCGGACGTCGCCGCCGAGGTCGGGGAAGCGCTGGCGGGCGGCGGGTGGTTCCCGGCGTGGACGGCCGCCGACCTGGCCGCCGACCTGCCGGACCCGGGGGCCCGGGCGGCGGCGCTCGCCGCCCTGCGCCCCCGGGGGCTGGACTTCTTCCGTGAGCCGCTGCCCTACCCCGGTGACTGGCCGGACGCGCCCGCGGGCTACCTGCGCACCTCGGCGGCGTACGACCGGCTGGCCCGGTCGGCGGCCCAGCGCGGCTGGCCCGTCGTCCGCCGCGACAGCGGCCACTTCGCCGCACTCGCCGACCCGGCCGGGACCGCGGCCGCGCTGCTCGAGCTGGCGGCCCTGCTGTAGGACGACCGGTGGTGGACCGTCCCTCCCCTCCAAGAGACGGTCCACCACCGGGGCCAGGTGCCGGGCCCGCCCCCTCGGCGAGCCCGGCACGTCTGTCAGCGCGCCAGCTCGGTGAGCAGCGCCAGCGCCTGGTCGAAGTCGGCGGGCAGCGGCTCCACCCACACCCGAGGTGGCCGGCGGGACACCCGGTCCAGCCCGGCGAGGGCCAGCCGCACGTCCACGAGGTCGCGCAGCCGGGCGACGGTGCCACCGAGGTGCTCGTCGCGGGGCACGACCGCACCCACCCGGCCGGTGCCGAGGACGACGAGGGGCTCACCGCCGACGAAGACCTCGCGCAGGCAGTCGGCGAGCACGCAGCCGCGGGCCACCCGCTGCCACGGGTCCGCAGTCGCCACCGAGGCGTCCAGGACGAGCAGCGCGGTCGTGTCCGTCACCAGCGCGGCGTCGGCCACGGCGGCGCGGTAGACCTCGCCGAGCCGGGTCCGCAGGTACGAGGCGGTCGCCAGGCCGGTCAGGGGGTCCTCGCAGGCCGCGGTGCGCACGGGGGCGACGCCGGCGTCGGCCCAGCCGGCCGTGAACGCCCGCAGCACGGGGAACGGCGGCACGAGCACACCGACGACGCGGTACAGCGCGGCCAGGTCGTCCAGCGACTCGGGCAGGCCCACCCCGGCCTCGGCCCGGGCGCGGCCCAGCAGCTCGGCGGGCACGACCGGGTCGCGCCCGTCGGCCACGGCCTCGACAAGGGCGTCCACCGCCGGGTCCCACCAGTCAGTGGGGTGTGCCCAGGCGGCCTCCGCCGACCGCCGCTGCCAGCGGTCCCGCACCTGCTGCGCTGCCCCGCCCAGCGGGAAGGGCACGGTCACCAGCTCGTCCACGCCAGGGAGACAGCCGAATCGCTCAACTATGACGCGGGTACGGTCGATCCGAACGGGTGAGAACGGACGTCCGGACGGCGTCACGCCCGCCGCCGTCCGACGTCCCTCTCCTGGACGGCGCGCGTACCCACGCGTGCGGGAGCAGCGGCGACCGGGTGATCCCGGCGGCCGGCGAGAGGAACCTCAGGACGTGCCCGACCTGCCACCGCTGGACCTGGACCCGACGCCCGACGGGGCGCTCGGGCGTAGCGACGCGGAGCTCATCACCGCCGTGCGCTCCGGCGACACGGAGGCGTTCGGCCCGCTGTACGACCGGCACGTCGGCGCCGCCCGGTCCCTCTCCCGCCAGCTCACCCGCGACCCCAACGAGGGGGAGGACCTCGTCTCCGAGGCCTTCGCCAAGGTGCTGGCGATCCTGCAGTCCGGCGGCGGTCCGGACGTCGCGTTCCGCGCCTACCTGCTGACCAGCGTGCGCCGGGTGGCCTACGACCGGACCCGAGCCGGCTCCCGGACCCAGGTCACCGACGACCTCACCCCGTACGACACCGGCGAGCCCTTCGTCGACCCAGCGCTGGAGGGGCTGGAGCGGACCATCGTCTCCCGCGCCTACTCCTCGCTGCCCGAGCGGTGGCAGACCGTGCTGTGGCACACCGAGGTCGAGGGGCTCAGCCCCGCCGAGATCGCCCCCCTGCTCGGCCTCACCGCCAACGGCGTGGCTGCGCTCGCCTACCGCGCCCGCGAGGGGCTGCGCCAGGCGTACCTCCAGCAGCACGTCATGGGGCAGCTGGAGGCGGACTGCCGTCCCTTCGCCGACCGGCTCGGCTCCTACGCCCGGGGCGGGCTGTCCAAGCGCGAGACCGCGCAGGTGGAGGGCCACCTCGAGCACTGCGAGGCCTGCCGCGCGCTGGTGCTCGAGCTCACCGACGTCAACCACGGCATGCGCGCCGTCGTCGCGCCGCTGGTCCTCGGGCTGCTCCTCACCGGGTACCTCAAGGGCCTGGCCGTCTTCGGCAGCACGGCGGCCGCCGGCGGAGCGGCCATGGGCGGTGTGGGCACGGGCTCGGGGTCCTCGACCGGTACGGCAGCGGGTACCACCGCAGGTGCGACCGCTGGTGGGGCGGGCGTGGCGTCCGCCGCAGCCGTGGGCGCCGGGACGGGCGGCGGCTGGCTCGCGGCGGTCGCCGCAGCGGTCGTGGGCCTGGCGGCGGTCGGCGTGACGGTCGCCCTCGTGACGTCCACCGGCGACGACGGCACGACGGCATCCGGCCCGGGGCCGGCAGCCAGCGGCCCGGCGCTGCCCGGGCTGAGGCCGTCCGCCGAGGTCACCCCGAGCGGCCCACCGTCGGCCGAGCCGGCCGCGAGCCCCTCCTCGGTCGCCGTGCCGGCCGAGGCCGCCCCCGCCACCAGCACCGGCGCCGCGACGGCCAGCCCGTCACCGGCGTCGTCGGCGAGCCCCTCGGCCAGCCCGGACGTGTCCCCGTCGGCGTCGCCATCCGCGTCGCCGTCCGCCAGCCCGTCGCCGTCGGGGTCGCCCAGCCCCACGCCCAGCCCCACGCCCAGCCCCACGCCCAGCCCCACGGCGACCCCCGTGCCCGGCCCCCTCACCCTGGCGCTCGACCCGGTGGGCGACCTCGTGCAGGGGCGCTCCGGCCTGGTGAGCGTCACGGTGACCAACACCGGCACCGGTGGCTCCACCCCGTTGACGGCCACCGTCACCCTGCCCCCCGGGGTCACGTTCGACCAGGTCCCGGCGACCCGGGTGCTCGGCGGGACCGCGCTGGCCGAGGCCGCCGAACCCGACCGGCAGCGCTGGTCGTGCGAGGCCACTGCGGACGGCGCGGTGTGCGACCGGCCCTCCCTGCCGCCCGCCCGGAGCAGCACGCTCGTCCTGGCCGTGACCGCTGCGGAAGACTCGGCAGGGGACGTCCCGGTGACCGTCGCCGTGGCCGCCAAGGGCAGCGACCCGGTCGTCATCACCGGTGCCCGCGGGGTGCAGCCGGCCGGGCTGTCCGCCCGGTACGCGGGCACCGGCGGGCTGACCGTCACCGAGGTCGGCAACGCCCTGCTCTCCTGCCCCGAGACGGCCACCGGCTGCCTCGACACCCGGGACCGTCGGGCGACCGGCGGTGCCCTCGACGACGACGGCTGGGACATGACCTGGTACGACGCCGACGGTGACGCCGGCACGACGGCGTCGTCCGCGGCCGTGCTCCCCGACGGCGGCGACGTGGTCTGGGCGGGGCTGTACTGGTCGGCGGCGTGGGACGGGACGACCGACCCCGGCCGGGTGCGGCTGCGCGGCCCGACGGACCGCGGCTACACGACCGTGACGGCCCAGCGCGTCGACAGGGCCACGGCCCGGCTGTTCCCGGTCTACCAGGCGTTCGCCGACGTCACCGCCCGCGTGCGCGCCGGCGGGGCGGGCAGCTGGTGGGTCGCCGACCCGGTGGTCCGAACCGGACGCGGCAGCTACGCCGGGTGGGCCCTGGTCGTCGTCCGGGACGACGGTTCGGCCGACCTGCGGCACGTGGTCGTCCTCGACGGCCTGGCCACCGTGGCCCAGGGCGCGGACCCGGTGCGCCTCGCCGTCCCGCTGACCCCCGGCGGGCCGGTCCGGATCGGGACGGTCGCCTGGGAGGGTGACGCCGGCGCGACCGGCGACCGGATCGCCCTCGACGGCACCGACCTCGTCCCCGGTGGTGGCTTCGGCAACCCCGCCAACATCGCCGACTCGTCGTCGTCCGGCGCGGTCGGGCCCACGCTCACCTTCGGCACCGACGTCGACGAGTTCCTCGCCCGGCTCGACGGGACGGGCACACCCGAGGTCGCGGCGAGCAGCAGCGGGGAGACGTTCTTCCTGGGTGTCGTCACCGCCAGCGACCGCTGACGGCGGCCGTCAGCGGCGCGGCCGCACCCGGGCAGCGACGCCGCCGACGAGCCGGCGCGGGGTGTGCCGGGCCAGAGCGGTCAGCGCCCGGTAGTGCAGCCCGGCGATGCTCACCAGCCGACCCCGGCGCAGATCCGTCAACGCCTGCTCGACGACCTGCTCCGGGGTAAGCCACCAGACGTCGGGGATGGACCGCACGTCCATCCCGGCGCGCTGGTGGAACTCGGTCCGGACGAACCCAGGGCACACCGCGAGGACGTGCACCCCGGTCCCCGTGAGCTCCAGCGCGAGGCCCTCGCTGAACGACGTCACCCACGCCTTGGCGGCGCCGTACGTGCCCCCGGGGAGGTACCCGGCGACCGACGAGACGTTGATGATGCCGCCCTCGCCGCGCTCGACCATGCCCCCGACGGCGGCGTGGCTGAGCCGGAGCACGGCCCGGACGAGGACGTCGAGCTGCCGCTCCTCGTCCGCGACGTCCCCCCGGGAGAACCGGCTGCCGGTGCCGAA
>JALOLN010000034.1 GCA_025455945.1 Actinomycetes bacterium | reverse complement strand
CGCCCGGCCGGGGGACCAGGGGGCCCACCTCGGGGTGGTGCTCGCGCAGCGGCTCGGCGAGGGCGTTGGCGAGCGTGAGCAGCCGGCCGCCGCTGCGGTTGTTCTGCCGCAGGCCGTACCGCCGTGCGGGCTCCCCGTCGCGGCCCCGGAAGTCGTCGGCGAACCGTCCGATGTTGGCCACCGAGGCACCGCGCCAGCCGTAGATGGCCTGGAACGGGTCCCCCACCGCGGTGACCGGGTGGCCACCGCCGAAGAGCCGCAGCAGCAGCTCGCGCTGGGCGACCGAGGTGTCCTGGTACTCATCGAGCAGCACGACCCGGTACCGCTGGCGCTCGATCTCGCCGACCGCGGGGTAGGTGGCCGCCAGCCGGGCGGCGAACGCCAGCTGGTCGCCGAAGTCGAGCACCCCCAGGGCGGCCTTGGCGACCCGCAGCTCGGCGACGAGGTCGGCGAGCTGGTCGCGCCGGCGCGCGGTGAGCGCCGCCTTGAGCACCCGCTGCACCGGCTTGGGCACCGCGGCGACCGCGGCGGCGACCGCGGCGTCCGCGGCGCGCAGCTCGTCGACGTCGACGAGGTGTTCGGACAGCTCGGCGTCGAGGGCGACGACGTCGCCGACGAGGGCGCGGACCCCCTTGTCCAGGTCGGGGAACGGCCCGCGGGCCCGGCGCACCACGCGCTCGGCGACCTGGAACCGGGTGGCGTCGGCGAGCAGGCGGGCCCCCGGCTCCACCCCGATGCGCAGCCCGTGCTCGCGCAGCAGCCGCCCGGCGAACGCGTGGTAGGTCGCGACCGTGGGCTCCCCGTCGTCCGCGTCCGGCTGGTCGGCGCCGGCGTGGCTGCCCACCCCGGCGTGCCGCAGCGCCGACCGGACCCGGCTGGCGAGCTCGGCGGCCGCCTTGTTGGTGAAGGTGAGACCCAGCACCTGCTCGGGGAGGACTTGCCCGGTGACGACGAGCCACACCACGCGGGCCGCCATCACGCTGGTCTTGCCCGACCCGGCACCGGCGACCACCAGCCCCGGCTCCAGCGGTGCGGTGGCCGCCGCCAGCTGGTCGGGGGTGAAGGGGACGCCGAGCAGCTCGCGCAGCCCCTCGGGCGGCAGCGCCGGGTCGGGTCGGCGGCTCATCGGAGCACCTGCCGGCCCTCGTCCCGCGCGGGGCAGACGGCCCGGAACTGGCAGTAGGTGCAGTGCTGGTTGGGGGTCGGGGGGAACTCCTCCTCGGCCATCCGGCGCACCGCCTCAGCGACGAGGACGTCGACGGGGGTGCGCCCCTCGTCGTCGGGCTGGGCCGGCGCCTGGCGGACCACCTTGGGCAGCCCGCCCTTGGTGCTGTGCTTGAGCATGACCAGCTCGGCCCCCGCCGCACGGTCCCCGGCCAGCTCCGCGAGCGCACCCTCGGCCACGACCTTGAGGTAGACCCCCAGCTGGACGTGCTCGGCCGCCTGCTGGGCGGTCGGGACCTGCTTGCTGGTCTTGAAGTCCACGACGTGCACCAGTCCGTCGGCGTCGACCTCGACCCGGTCCATGGAGCCGCGCAGCACGACCGGCCGGCCACCCACGGTCAGCCGGACGAGGAAGGGCTGCTCGCTGGCCACGACCCGGCGCCCGCGGTCGGCCACGTGCCAGGCGAGCAGCCGCTCGACGGCGTCGCGGGCCCGGCTGCGCTCGAGGTCGGACAGCCAGCGGGCCTCGAAGGCCAGCTGGTCCCACACCGGGTCGACCAGCGCCATGAGCTCGTCGACGTCGGTCGGCCCGCCGCTGGCGACGTGGTGCGCCAGGGCGTGCACGATCGACCCGAAGCCCAGCGCGGTGCTCCGGGAGTCGCGGGCGCGCACCTCGTGGTCGAGGAACCAGCGCAGCGGGCACTCGTGCAGCCCGGTGAGCGACGACCCGGAGAGGTGGATCTCCTGGTCGTCGGGGAACAGCGGGCGGTCCGCGGTGCTGAGGTCGGCGACGCCCCACCACCGGTCCGGGTGGGCCGCCGGGACGAGCGCGACACCGCCTGCCGTGGCGCCGGCCAGCCGAGCCAGCCTGTCGGCAGCCGCCTGCCGCAGCGCGGCGGACTGGGTGGGGTCGGCGGCCACCGAGCGCAGCTCGGCGACCAGTGCCGGCAGCGTGAGCGGCCGGGTCGGCCGGTCGGCCACGGACCGCGGCGGCACGCCCAGCTCGGACAGGAAGCGCGACGGCCGGACGCCGTCGTCCTCGGGGGAATCCACCGCAGTCACGACCAGCCGGCGCCGGGCGCGGGTGACCGCGACGTAGAACAGCCGCCGTTCCTCGGCCAGCACCGCCGCGAGCGGCGGCGGGTCGGTGAACCCGTCGGCGGCCAGCCGGTCCGCCTGGAGCAGTGAGCCGCGGTGCCGCAGGTCCGGCCAGGTGTCCTCCTGGACGTCGACCACGACGACGACGTCCCACTCCAGCCCCTTGCTGCGGTGGGCGGTGAGCAGCCGCACCGTGTCGCCCCGCAGACCCCGCTCGGCCAGGGTGTCCGCGGGGATCTGCTGGGCCTCGAGCTCCTCGACGAACACCCGGACGCCCCGGCGGTCGACCCGCTCCTCGTCGCGGGCGGCGAGGTCGAACAGCGCCACCACCGCGTCGAGGTCACGATCCGCCGCTCGCCCGGCCGGCCCGCCGCCGGCCGACGCGGCGGCCAGCCGGCGCGGCCAGGGCGTGCCCTCCCACAGCGCCCAGAGCACGTCGTGGGCGCTGCCGCCGGCGGCGGTGGACCGGGCGCGCTGGAGCAGCCGGCCCAGCCGCGCTGCGGGCCCAGCGACCCGGTCGTCGACGGTCGCGAGCACCGCGGGCTCGGCCAGGGCCTCACGGATCAGCTCGGCGGAGGGGCGGGGCAGCCCCCCAGCGGGCGCGAGGCCACGCTCCTCCTCGCGCAGCGCCCGGCCGAGCCGGCGCAGACCGCTGGAGTCGGCGCCGCCGAGCGGGGAGAGCAGCAGCGCCCGGGCGGCCTCGGCGGTCAGCATCGTCGGATCGTCGACGACCCGCAGCGCCAGCAGCAGCGGCTGCACCGCCGGCTCACGGGACAGCGGCAGCTCGTCACCGGCCACCTCGACCGGGACGCCGGCCGCCCCCAGGACCCGCCGCACGGAGGGCACGGACCGGGCGCCGGAGCGGACCAGCACGGCCATCTGCCCCCAGGGGGTGCCGGCGTCGAGGTGCTCGCGGCGCAGCAGGTCGGCGACCGCCTCGAGCTGGGTGCCGACGGAGGGGAAGGTCAGCACCTCGACGACGCCGTCCGCGGCGCCCTCGGCCGGGACCAGCTCCCGGTGCACGCGCAGATGGTCGGCCAGCCCGGCCCCGGCGAGCGGCAGCCGCCTGGCCACCGAGCGGGAGGCCGCGAGCAGGCTCGGCCCGGCCCGCCGGGACACCGCCAGGGCGCTGACGGCCGCGGGGCTGCCGTCGGCCTGGGGGAACCGGACGCAGAAGTCGAGCAGGCCGCGCACCTGCGCGCCCCGGAAGGCGTAGATGGACTGGTCCGGGTCCCCGACGACGAGCAGGTCGCGGCCGTCGCCGGCGAGCGCGCGGAGCAGCCGCTCCTGCGCGGGGTCGGTGTCCTGGTACTCGTCGACGACCACGAGGTCGTAGCGGCCGCGGAGCAGCGCCCGACCCTCGTCGGACTCCGCCAGGACCACCGCACGGTGGACGAGCTCGCCGTAGTCGAGCAGGCCCTGGGCGTCGAGGACGTCGAGGTACTCGGCGAGGAAGTGGGCTGCGCTCGCCCAGTCCGGCCGGCCGGTGCCGGCAAGTGCCGCGAGCTGGTGGGGATCCAGCCCCAGGCCGCGGGCGCGGGCCAGGAGCGTGCGGAGCTCCTCGGCGAAACCCCGCATGGGGAGGGCGACCTGCAGGTCGTCGGGCCAGCGGACGGTACCTTCGGCAACCTGCCCGGCCAGCAGCTCCCGCACGACGACGTCCTGCTCCGGGCCGGACAGCAGCCGCAGCGGCCGGCCGACGTCCTCGGGGGCGCGGGTCTCCCCGGCCAGGGCGTAGGCGAAGGCGTGGAAGGTCCAGGCGCTCTGGGCGGCGGTCGCGCGAGCCAGCCGGGACGAGATCCGCTCCCGCAGCTCGGCGGCCGCCTTCCGGCTGAACGTGAGGGTGAGGATCCGGTCGGGGTCGGTCCCGGCACCGACCCGGGCCACCACCGCCTCGACCAGCGTGGTCGTCTTGCCGGTGCCCGGACCGGCGAGGACGAGCAGCGGGCCGTGCCCGGGCCGCCGGACCGTGTCGACCACCGCCTGCTGGGCCGGGTCGAGCACCGGCGCGGCCACGGCCGGCGGTGCGCCGCGCACCAGCCGGTACGCCGGCAGGCCCCCCGTCACCGCGGCCATCACCCTCCTTCCGGCTCGTCCGATCCCTCGGGGTGATCCCACCACGGCCCACCGACAGGTCCGGACCAGCGGGCGGCGGGGAGGTCGACGCGGCCGCCGCCGGCGCGCAGGGGGGTGCCCTCGGCGAGCAGCCGGCGCAGCGCCTCCGCCTCGTAGCCGGGTGCCGGCGATCCGTCTGCCCGCACGACCCGCCACCACGGCACACCGCCGCCCCACAGCGCCAGGGCGCGACCGACCTGCCGCGGCCCCCCGCCCGCGAGCAGGGCCGCGACGTCGCCGTAGGCCAACGCCTGGCCGGGCGGGATCTGCGCCACCAGGTCGAGGACCCGCTCGGCGAACGGCGTCGGCATCCCGTCGCGGGCCACGTCCGGGATCCTGCCACCGAGGATGGGAGGATCGCGGGCGTGACGGCGCCGGTGCTGACGAGCGACCGAGGCGTCGTGGTCGTGGAGCCCCGGCTGCCCCGGCGGGTGCGCCGTCCCGCCGACCTGCTGCGGCTGGTCGTGGTGGTGGCGCTGGCGGGGCTCATGGTGGGGCTCGCCACGGTCGCCGTCGGCACCACCGACGGCCTCGAGCAGGACCTGCTGGGTGCCGCCACCGGCCTGCCCCGGTTCATCCTCAGCGTCGTCACGCTGGTGGCCGGCGTGGGCACCCTCGCCCTGCCGGTCGCGATCGCCCTCGACCTGCTCGTCCGACGGCGGCCGTGGCAGCTGCTCGACGCCCTGGTCGCGGCCACCTTGGCCATCGTCGCCTCGCTGGCCATCCGGTGGTGGGTCACCACGTACCAGCCCGGCCGGCTCCTGGAGGCACTCACGAAGGTCCTGCCCGACGGCACGCGGACCGCACCCGTCGAGGGCCTGCTCGCGGGGATCGTCGCCTTCCTCACCCTGTCCGGCCTGGCGGGCCGGGCCCTGCTGCGGATCGCCGCCGTGCTGGCCGTGGGCTCCGTCGCCGCCGTCAGCGTGCTCTCCGGCGCCCTCACCGCCGTGGCTACCGTGCTCTCCCTGCTCCTCGGGCTCGCCGTCGGGCTCACCGTCCGCTACGCCATCGGCGCGGCGGCGACCCGGCCACCGGGGACGGCGGTGGCCGACGCCCTGGTGTCCGCGGGGGTGGACGTCCTGCGGCTGGAGCGGGTGCTCGACGAGTCGGTGGAGCCCCGCCGGTACCTGGCCACCCGCCGGGACGGCTCCCCGGTCCACGTCTCGGTGCTGGACCGGGACACCTACGGCTCGACGCTCGCGTACCGCGTGTGGCGGCGGCTCCGCCTGCGTGGGCCGGCCACACGGCGCAGCTTCTTCACGGTGCGCAGCGCGGTGGACCACGCGGCTCTGATGAGCCTCGCCGTCCGCAGCGCCGGCGCCCCGACCCCGGACCTGCTGGCGGTCGCCGAGGTGAGCCCCTACGCGGCCCTGGTCGCGCACGAGCGCGTCCCCGGCCAGTCCCTCGCGCAGGCCGCCACCGCCGCCCGCACCGCAGCGGTCGAGCTGGACACCACCGGCGAGTTGGACCCGGTCACCGCGGAGCTCACCGCCGAGGCCGACGACGGCCTGCTGGACGACGCCCGGCTGGCGGCGGCCTGGCGGGCGCTGAACGCACTCCAGCAACGACGGATCGCCCACCGCGGCCTCACCGACGACAACCTGCTGCTCGCCGACGACGGTGGGCTGCTCCTGCTCGGCGTGGACGCCGGGGAGGTCGCGGCCGGCGACCTGCCGCTGCGGCTGGACATCGTCCAGCTGCTGACCACTATCGCGCTACACACCGGACCCAGCCGGGCCGTCAGCAGCGCCGCCGCAGGGCTCGGCCCCCAGGCCCTGGTCGACGCGCTGCCGCTGCTGCAGCGGATCGCCCTCGGACGCCCCACGCGGCGGGCGCTGCGGCACCGCAAGGGTCTGCTGCACGCCCTGCGGGACCGCATCCTCCAGGTCGCCCCCACCGGCGAACCGGTCGAGGAGATCCAGCTCGAGCGGCTGCGGCCGCGGACCGTCCTCGCGGTGGTCGGTGCATCGGTGGCCGCCTACGTGCTGCTCACCCAGCTCACCCGGGTCGACTTCGCCGAGGTGCTGAGCACGGCGGACTGGCGGTGGGCCGTCGTGGCGCTGGCCTTCTCGGCACTCACCTACGTCGGGGCGTCACTGACGCTGATGGGGTTCGTGCTGCAGAAGCTCAGCTTCGTCCGGACCGTCATGACCCAGCTCGCGGTGTCGTTCTCCTCCCTCGTGGCGCCGACGGCCGTGGGGACCGTGGCGCTGAACACCCGGTTCCTCGAGCGGTCCGGCGTCGACCCGGCCGTGGCGCTCGGCAGCGTCGGGGTGGCCCAGGTGGGCATGTTCGTCAGCTACGTCGTCCTGCTGGTGCTGTTCGGGGTGCTCGCCGGCACCGGCCCGCAGGCGGCGTTCACGCCACCCCAGGGCGCGATCATCGCGGTGCTCATCGTCGTCACCGTCGCACTCGTCGTGCTCGGCCTGCCCTGGGGACGCCGTCAGCTGCAGAGGCGCGTGGGGCCCCTGCTCCGGCGGGTCGTCCCGCGAATCGTCGCGGTGTTCCAGCGCCCGACGAAGCTGCTCACCGGGCTCGGCGGGGCGCTGCTGCTCAACGCCGCCTACTGCTTCGCCCTGCTGGCGTCCACCAAGGCGTTCGGCGGGGAGCTGACCATCCCGGCGGTCGCCGTCGTCTACCTCGCCGGGGCCGTGGTCGGCTCGGCCGTGCCCACCCCGGGCGGGCTGGGCGGGGTCGAGGCGGCGCTGGCCGCCGGACTCACCGCGGCGGGCATGGACAGCGGCCTGGCCGTCTCAGCGGTGCTGCTGTACCGGCTGGTCACGTTCTGGCTGCCGATCCCGCTGGGCTGGGCGTCGTTGACCTACCTGCAGCAGAAGGGCGCGATCTGATGGCGAGGGCGTCGTGACCGAGCCGAGGTTCCCCTCGCTCCGGCAGGTCGTGCTGGACCCGACCGACGCCCGCGGGCTCGCCGAGTTCTACCGGCGCCTGCTCGGGCTGTCGTACCGGCCGGGTGACGAGCCGCCGTCCCCCGGGGCACCCGACCCCCGCGGGGGGGACTGGCTGGTGCTGCTGCCTCAGGCCGGCGGGATGCGGCTGGCCTTCCAGCAGGTCCCTCGGCTGCCGGCGGCGACCTGGCCGGACGGCGAGCACCCCCAGATGCTGCACCTCGACCTCACGGTCCCGGACGTCGCCGAGCTGGACTGCCAACACGCCCGGGCGCTGGCCCTCGGCGGACGGCTGCTGCTGGACCGCTCGACCGACTCCGAGGAGCCGCTGCGGGTCTACGCCGACCCGTCCGGGCACCCCTTCTGCATCTTCGTCTCGACGGGCTGACCCACCCGGACGGTCAGTAGGACGGCTTGTCCGGCTCCACCTGGTCGACCCAGGCGAGGATGCCGCCACCCACGTGGACGGCGTCGGCGAAGCCCGCGCCCTTGACGACCGCCAGCACCTCCGCCGAGCGCGCGCCCACCTTGCAGTGCAGCACCACCCGGCGGTCGTGCGGCAGCTGTTCCAGGGCGCTGCCGTCGAGGAACTCCCCCTTGGGGACGAGCACCGCGCCCGGGATGCGGACGATCTCCCACTCCGCGGGCTCCCGGACGTCGATGAGGACGAAGTCCTCCAGGCCCTGCTCACGGCGGTCGAGCATCTCCGCGAGCTCGACCGCCGAGATCGTCGCGTGCCGGGCCGCCTCGGCGGCCTCCTGCGAGATCGCGCCGCAGAAGGCCTCGTAGTCGATGAGCTCGGTCACCGTCGGGTTCGTCCCGCACACCGCACAGTCGGGGTCCTTGCGCACCCGCACCTGGCGGTAGGTCATCTCCAGCGCGTCGTACACCACGAGCCGGCCGACCAGCGGCTCGCCGACGCCGGTGAGCAGCTTGACCGCCTCGGTGACCTGGATCGAGCCGATCGAGGCGCACAGGACGCCGAGGACACCGCCCTCGGCGCAGCTGGGCACCATGCCCGGCGGCGGCGGCTCGGGGTACAGGCAGCGGTAGCACGGCCCGTGCTCGGCCCAGAAGACGCTGGCCTGGCCGTCGAAGCGGTAGATCGACCCCCACACGTACGGCTTGCCGAGCAGGACGGCGGCGTCGTTGACCAGGTACCGGGTGGCGAAGTTGTCGGTGCCGTCGACGATGAGGTCGTACTGCGCGAACAGGTTCATGACGTTGGAGGAGTCCAGCCGCTCCTCGTGCAGGTTCACCTGGACGAGGGGGTTGATCTCGCGGATCGTGTCCCGTGCCGACTCGGCCTTGGACCGGCCGACGTCGCTGGCACCATGGATGATCTGCCGCTGCAGGTTGGACTCGTCGACGACGTCGAACTCGACGATGCCGAGGGTGCCCACGCCGGCGGCGGCCAGGTACATCAGCGCCGGCGATCCGAGCCCGCCGGCCCCGACACAGAGCACCTTGGCGTTCTTCAGCCGCTTCTGCCCGGCCATCCCGACGTCGGGGATGATCAGGTGGCGGCTGTAGCGGCGGACCTCCTCGACGGTGAGGTCGGGGGCGGGTTCGACGAGGGGTGGCAGAGACACGCCACTACGGTGCCAGACGACCGGCCCCGTACCTACTCGGGCCGCACCCTGTCCCCCGCGTGGCATCCTGGGCCGCCATGCGCCCGGTGATCGGCATCAGCACCTACGTCGAGCAGGCCCGCTGGGGAGTGTGGGACACCACGGCCGCCCTCGTCCCCTACGCCTACGTGCGCCAGGTGGAGTCCGCCGGCGGCCGCGCCGTGCTCCTGCCGCCGTCCACCGAGGACCCCGCCGAGGTGCTGCACCTGCTCGACGGGCTGCTCCTGGCCGGTGGCGCGGACGTCGACCCCGCCCGCTACGGTGCCGCACCGCACCCCGAGACCGCGGGACTGCGGCCCGAGCGCGACGCCGGGGAGCTGGCGTTGCTCGGCGCCGTGTTGGACGCCGACCTGCCGGTGCTCGGGGTCTGCCGCGGCATGCAGCTGATGACGGTGCGCGGCGGCGGCGCCCTGCACCAGCACCTGCCCGAGGTCGTCGGGCACGAGCGGCACCGCCCGGCACCTGGGGTGTACGGCGACCACGGGGTGCGCCTGGCCGAGGGTTCCCGCGTGCACGCCGTCCTCGGTGAGCGGGTGACGGTGCACTCCTACCACCACCAGGGCGTGGCCGGGACCGGCTCACTCACAGCGACCGGCTGGGCCGACGACGGCACCGTCGAGGTGATCGAGGTCCCGGGCCGCCGGTTCGCGGTCGGCGTCCTGTGGCACCCCGAGGTGGGCGACGACCCGAGGCTGTTCGAGGCACTGGTCGGCGCTGCTCGCCAGGGCTGACCGGGGCAGGTGCACCGGCCGCACACAGTGCCCTCGGTCGTCCAGCCACAGAACCCGGACGAACCGGGGCGAAACACCCACTCCGGCCTGGCCGTCAGGGACCGGCCCGCGTCATGGTGTGCGCCGGGTGCACCTTCTGACGTGCACCTCGTCGACGGGGCGCGTCAGAGCGGGGTGACGTAGGCGCCGGAGATGCCGCCGTCCACCAGGAAGTTGGACGCCGTGATGAACGAGGAGTCGTCGCTGGCGAGGAACGCCACGGCGGCGGCGATCTCCTCCGGCTCGGCGAACCGACCGACGGGGATGTGCACGAGCCGCCGGGCCGCCCGCTCGGGGTCCTTCGCGAACAGCTCCTGCAGCAGCGGCGTGTTCACCGGCCCGGGCGACAGTGCGTTGACCCGGATCCCCTCGCGGGCGAACTGGACGCCGAGCTCCCGCGACATCGCCAGGACGCCGCCCTTGGACGCCGTGTACGAGATCTGCGAGGTGGCCGCCGCCATCGTCGCGACGAATGACGCCGTGTTGATGACGGACCCCTTGCCCTGCCGCTGCATGTGCGGGATCACCGCCTTGCAGCCGAGGTACACCGACGTCAGGTTGACCTCCTGCACCCGCCGCCACGCCTCGAGCCCGGTGACCAGGATCGAGTCGTCGTCGGGGGGCGAGATGCCCGCGTTGTGGAAGGCGACGTCCACCCGGCCGTAGGTCTCGACGGTCGTCGCGTACAGCCGCTCGTTGTCCTCGGGGCTGGTGACGTCGACCTGGACGAACAGCCCGCCGACCTCCTCCGCCACCGGGGCGCCGGCCGCCTCGTTGAGGTCGGCGACGACCACCGTCGCCCCCTCGGCCGCCAGCCGCCGCGCCGACGCCAGCCCGATGCCGCTTGCCGCGCCGGTGATGACGGCGACGCGGCCCTGCAGACGGTCCATCACGATCGATCAGCCCTCCGTCGAGATGAAGACGTTCTTGACCTCGGTGAACGAGTCGAGGGCGTCGGGGCCGAGCTCACGGCCCAGCCCCGACTGCTTGAACCCGCCGAACGGCGTCGCGTAGCGCACCGAGGAGTGGCTGTTCACCGACAGGTTGCCGGTCTCCACGCCGCGGGCGACCCGCAGCGCCCGGCCGAGGTTCTGCGTCCAGATCGAGCCGGACAGCCCGTAGGGGGTGTCGTTGGCGATCCGGACGGCGTCCGCCTCGTCGTCGAACGGCAGCACGACGACGACCGGGCCGAAGATCTCCTCGCGGACGGCGCGGTCCTCCGGTGAGACCGGCGCCAGCACGGTCGGCGGGAACCAGAAGCCGGGCCCGTCCGGACACTGGCCGCGGAACGCCACAGGGGCTTCGTCCGGCAGGTACGAGGCCACCGCCTCCCACTGCCCCCGCGAGATCAGCGGGCCCATCTCCGCGCTGTCCAGGCCGGGGTCCTCGACCCGCACCCCCCGCACCGCCGGCTCAAGCAGGGTCATGAACCGCTCGTACGCCGACCGCTCGACGAGGATCCGCGAGCGGGCGCAGCAGTCCTGCCCGGCGTTGTCGAAGACACCGTAGGGCGCGGTCGCCGCCGCCCACTCGAGGTCGGCGTCGGCGAAGACGATGTTGGCGCTCTTGCCGCCGAGCTCGAGGGTCACCCGCTTGACCTGGTCGGCGCAGCCGCGCATCACCCGCTGGCCCACCTCGGTCGAGCCGGTGAACACCACCTTGCGGACGGCGGGGTGCGTGACGAACCGCTCGCCGACCACCGAGCCCTTGCCGGGCAGCACGGTGAGCACGCCCTCGGGCAGCCCCGCCTCCAGTGCCAGCTCCCCGAGCCGGATCGCGGTGAGCGGGGTGAGCTCCGCCGGCTTCAGCACCACCGTGTTGCCCGCGGCCAGCGCGGGCGCGAACCCCCAGCCCGCGATCGGCATCGGGAAGTTCCAGGGGACGACGACCCCGACGACGCCGAGCGGCTCCTTGAACGTGACGTCCACCCCGCCCGCCACCGGGATCTGCCGGCCGAACAGTCGCTCCGGTGCGGCGCTGTAGTAAGTCAGGACGTCGCGGACGTTGCCCGCCTCCCAGCGGGCGTTGCTGATGGTGTGCCCGGAGTTGGCGACCTCGAGCCGCGCCAGCTCCTCGACGTGGGCGTCGACCCCCGCGGCGAAGGCGCGCAGCAGCCGGGCCCGGTCCGCCGGGGCGACCGCCCGCCAGGACTCGTACGTCGTGGCCGCGCGGGCGATCGCGGCGTCGGTCTCGGCCAGCCCGGCCTGCTCGATGGTGGCGACCACCTGCTCGGTGGCCGGGTTGACGACGTCGAATGTGGTCACCGCGCGCTCACATCCGCTCGAAGGAGCGGTACCGCTCCCAGTCGGTCACGGCCCGGCCGAAGGCCTCGAGCTCAACCATCGCCATGTTCGCGTAGTGGTCGACGACCTCGTCGCCGAACACCGAGCGGGCGAACTCGCTGCCCGCCCACAGCCGGGCGGCGTCGTGGAGGAACTCCGGCACGTGCTCCGCCTCGGTGTGGTAGGCGTTGCCCGCGAAGGCCGGCTCCAGCTCCAGGCCACGCTCGATGCCGTCGAGCCCCGCCGCGATCATGGCCGCGGTCGCGAGGTAGGGGTTGACGTCGCCGCCGGGGATGCGGTTCTCCAGCCGCAGTGACGGGCCGTGGCCGACCAGCCGGAAGGCGCAGGTGCGGTTGTCCCGGCCCCACTTGATCGCAGTCGGCGCGAACGACCCGGTGACGTAGCGCTTGTAGGAGTTGATGTTCGGCGCGAAGAACAGGGTGAGCTCGCGCATGTGCGCCAGCTGCCCGGCGATGAAGTGCCGGCCGAGGTCGGACAGCCCGTGCTCGGGGTCGTCCGGGGACGCCATCACCAGCTCGCCGTCCCGGCCCCGGAACGACAGGTGGATGTGGCAGGAGTTCCCCTCGCGCTGGTCGTACTTGGCCATGAAGGTGATCGACATGTCCTCCTGCGCTGCGATCTCCTTCGCCCCGTTCTTGTAGATGACGTGGTTGTCGCAGGTGGTCAGCGCGTCGGCGTACCGGAACGCGATCTCGTGCTGGCCGAGGTTGCACTCCCCCTTCGCCGACTCCACGACCATCCCCGCGCCGGCCATGTCGTTGCGGATCCGGCGCAGGAGCGGCTCGATCCGCGCTGTCCCGAGCATCGAGTAGTCGACGTTGTACAGGTTGGCGGGGGTGAGATCCCGGTAGCCGGACAGCCACGCCTCCTCGTAGGTGTCCCGGAAGACGATGAACTCCAGCTCGGTGCCGACGAGGGCCTGCAGCCCGGCGGCGGCCAGCCGGTCGACCTGCTTGCGCAGCACCTGCCGCGGCGAAGCGACGACTGGGCTGTGGTCCTCCCACCCGACGTCGGCGAGCACCATCACGGTGCCCTCCTGCCACGGGACGCGGCGCAGCGTCGCGAGGTCCGGGGTCATGACGAAGTCGCCGTAGCCGGTGCTCCACGAGGACATCTCGTACCCGTCGACGGTGTTCATGTCGACGTCGACCGCCAGCAGGTAGTTGCAGCCCTCGGTCCCGTGGCCGAGCACCTCGGAGAGGAAGAACGGCGCGTGGATGCGCTTGCCCTGCAGCCGGCCCTGCATGTCGGTGATGGCGACGAGGACCGTGTCGACACGGCCCGTGGCGACGTCGGCGGAGAGCTGCTCGATGGTGACGGGCGCAACGGGGGTTGGACTCATGAGCGGCAACCTAGCGCGCTGCCCCCGATCGGCTCACGCAGGTGCGGCCACGAACGGGAAGGTGGTGTAGAGCGCGCGCAGGATCTCCTCGGCGGGAACCCCCTCGACGTCCGGCTCGCTCGTGCTGACGAACTCCAGCGACAGCGTGGCGCCGACCGGGCCCTCCGAACGGACGACGCGCAGCACCGTGGAGCCCGTCACATCGTACGGCCGGATCGTGACCCGGTCACCGTCCACCGACACGACCTCCTGCCGGTCGACCGCCTCCCACTCGCCCCCGACGTCGCGCTGGCTGAGGGACCAGGTGCCGTACCAGACGGACAGGGCCAGCTCGCGCTGGGGGACGTCGCCCAGGACGTGGCGCAGCGCGGACTCGTACGGGCCTACGTTCTCGCCGCGGCGGGCCGACGTCACCAGCGTGTCGGTGCTCACCAACGGGGTCACCCAGTCGCCCACCAGGTCCTGCTCCGACAGCTGCTGGGGTGCCGGGCCGGCCGGAGTCGGGGCGGCACCGGGGCGGCCAGCCCATCCGCCCGCCGTCGCGGTGACGGCGAGCGCCACCCCAGCCAGGACCAGGACCGCCGCGCCGAGCCTGCGGTGCCGGGTCTGCCTTGTCGCGCGGGCGCGCACGCTGGCCAGCGCCACGCCGGTGTCGACCGGGGGCGCCTGGTGCGCCGCGCGCAGGTCGCGCCGGAGCCGCTCGTCAACGGACATCGTCGGTCACCCTCTCGCTCAGCAGTGGGGCCAGGGTCCGCCGGGCCTTGTGCAGGTGCACCCAGCCGGTCGACGGGCGGCAGCCCACGATCTGTGCGACTTCCTCCATCGGGCGGTCCTCGAGGTAGAAGAGCGTCACCACGGCCCGCTGCTTGGCGGGCAGGGTGCGGACGGCAGCGACGACGTCCAGCCGGCTCCCGACGTCGGCGTCCAGCAGGTACGGACCGTCCGCGGCCTCCCGTTCGAACCGCCAGCGCAGCTGCTCCCGGCGCACCCGGCGGAAGGCCAGGCGCAGGGCGACCGTCCGGACCCAGGCGTCCGGCCGTTCGAAGCGGCTCACCCGGCGCCAGTGCCGGTGCAGCTGGGCGAAGGCGTCCTGGGTGATGTCCTCGGCCTCG
>JALOLN010000033.1 GCA_025455945.1 Actinomycetes bacterium | reverse complement strand
GTACATGGGCGGGCTGGGGCAGTCCACCGACCCCGACGGCCCCGCGTACCACCCCGAGGGGCTGCCGCTCGTGCCCGGCCTGGTCGAGGTGGTCACGGCAGCGTCGAGCGCGCCCGGGCAGCGGCACGCGGCGCTCGCTGACCACGTCGGCGAGGTCGCCGTCCGGGCCTGGGCGGGACGCCCGAAGGACCCCGAGACTCAGACCGGCGGCGTCACCTGGATCCGTGCCGTGGAGTGGATCCCCTACCAGCTCCCCACGTTCGTGACACCGTCCTTCCCCGCCTACGTCTCCGGCCACAGCTCGTTCAGCCGGGCGGCCGCCGAGGTGCTCGCGGCCATGACCGGCAACGAGTACTTCCCCGACGGGCTGTTCGAGTGGACGGAGGAGGCGGGGTCGCTGGACTTCGAGGCCGGCCCGGCCCAAGACGTCGTCCTGCAGTGGGCGACGTACGCGGACGCCGCCGACCAGGCAGGGATCTCCCGGCTGTACGGGGGCATCCACGTGCGCGCGGACGACCTCGAGGGCCGGGTGATCGGGTACGACTGCGGCCGGGCGGCGTGGGTGGAGGCCCAGCAGTACTTCGGGGGCACCGCATGAGTGGCGAGGGGGTGGGCGACGGCCGGGGCCGGCAGCGGCGGTGGTTCCTCGGCGGGATCGGGGCGGGGGTCCTCGCCGGGGTGGGGGTGTTCCTCCTCTCGTCGAGCCTGCTCGCGGCCGAGGCCCCCGCCGTCCCCGTCCCGCCGCGTTACGTCGAGGAGACGGTTCCCTCGGGCCTGCGGCACGTGTACGACGGCGACTTCGAGCACTACGTCGGCGGTGGGGTGGCGGTGTTCGACTGCGACGCCGACCGGCAGCCGGACCTGTACGTCGCCGGTGGCTCCGAGCCCGCGGGGCTGTTCCGCAACGACAGCCCGGTGGGCGGGGCGCTCCGCTTCACCCAGGTCACGGCCCCGGAGACCGACCTGGTGCACGTCGTGGGCGCCTACCCGATCGACGTCGACGCCGACGGCGTGGTCGACCTGGCCGTGCTGCGGTTCGGTGAGAACGTGCTGCTGCGCGGGCTCGGCGACTGCCGCTTCGAGCGGGCGAACGAGGCGTGGTCCGTCGACGGCGGTGCGGAGTGGACGGCGGCGTTCAGCGCCACCTGGGAGGCGCCGTCCGGGCTGCCCACCCTCGCGTTCGGCAACTACCTCGAGGTCGTGCCGGACGAGCAGAACGCCCGCGCCTGCGTCGACAGCCAGCTGGTCCGGCCCGCGGCGGACGGGACCGGCTACGGCCCACCGGTCGCGCTGAGCCCGGGGCTGTGCACGCTGTCGATCCTGTTCTTCGACTGGAACGGCACCGGCCGGCACGACCTGCGGATGGCCAACGACCGGCACTACTACCGGGAGGGGGAGGGCGAGGAGCAGCTGTGGCAGGTCGAGCCGGGCCGGGCCCCGCGCCTCTACACCCGTGCCGATGGCTGGGCGGAGCTGCGGATCTGGGGGATGGGCATCGCACCGAGGGACGTCACTGGCGACGGTCTGCCCGAGGTGTTCCTCACCAGCCAGGGCGAGAACAAGCTGCAGGCGCTCGCCGAGGGGCCGGACCGGCCGACGTACGAGAACATCGCCATCCGCCGCGGGGTCTCGGCGGCCGAGCCGGCGATGGGCGCCGGGTCCCTGCTCTCCACCGCCTGGCACCCCGAGTGGGCGGACGTCAACAACGACGGCCTGGTCGACCTCTACGTCGCCAAGGGCAATGTGGAGGCCCAGCCCGACTTCGCCGCCGAGGACCCCAGCAGCCTGCTCCTCGGCCAGCCCGACGGCACCTTCGTCGAGAGCGCCCGCGAGGCGGGCATCGTCAGCCTGGGCCGCAGCCGGGGCGCCGCCCTGGCCGACCTCAACCTCGACGGGCTGCTGGACGTCGTCGAGGTGAACCGGGTCGGCGCGGGGGACAGCACCCACCCCGTCCCCCTGGGGCACTGGGCGGCCCTGCGGCTGGCGCAGCCGGGCGGCAACCGCGACGCGATCGGGTCGTGGCTGGAGGTGCGGACCGACGGCGTGACGTCCCGGCGTCAGCTCACCATCGGCGGGGGCCACGCGGGTGGCCAGCTCGGGTGGGTCCACGTCGGGCTCGGCGCAGCGGGGTCCGCCGACGTCCGGGTGACCTGGCCGGACGGCGAGGTGGGCCCGTGGGTGCGGGTCGCCGCGGACTCCTTCGTCGTCCTCGAGCGCGGGGCGACCGAGGCGGTGGCGTGGGCTCCGGAGGGGTGAGGCACCTGGCTGCGGCGCGGCTCGCGGAGGTGGCGCTGCCCGAGTTCGGGATGCCTGCGGCGGAGCCACAGATCCCCACGGCGGTCTACCTGGCCCGCCTGGACCGGCTGCGCGAGCGGGCCGCCGAGCGCGGGTACGACCGCGTCGTGGTCTACGCGGACCGGGAGCACAGCGCCAACCTCGCCTACCTCACTGGCTTCGACCCGCGTTTCGAGGAGGCGGTGCTCGTCCTCGGCCCGGACGACGAGCCGGCGATCCTCGTCGGCAACGAGTGCTTCGGCCTGGCCGGCGCGGCGCCGGTGCCGCTGCGCCGCCACCTCCACCAGGACCTCAGCCTGCCCGGGCAGCCCAGGGACCGCTCCCGTCCGCTCGGCGAGATCCTCGCGGCCGAAGGCGTGCGGCCCGGCGCGAGCGTCGGCGTCGTCGGGTGGAAGCAGCTGAGCGACCCGGCGGCGATCGACGTCCCGGCGTTCGTCGTCGACGAGCTGCGTCGCCTGGTGGGCCCGCTGGGCACCGTCGAGAGCGCCACCGGCCTGCTCATCGACGCGGCCGACGGCCTGCGCGTGGTCAACGAGGTCGAGCAGCTGGCCGCCTTCGAGTACGCCGCCTGCCAGACCTCGCAGGGCGTCCGCCGGCTGCTCTTCGGGCTCGAGCCCGGGATGAGCGAGCGGGAGGCCGTCCGGCTGCTGCAGTGGACCGGCGCCCCCCTGTCCTGCCACCTCATGCTCACCGCGGGGGAGCGGGCGGCGGTGGGCCTGCTCAGCCCCGGTGACCGGAGGATCGCCCGCGGCGACCCGTTCACCGTGGCGTTCGGGATCTGGGGGGCGCTGAACTGCCGGGCCGGCTTCGTCGTCGAGGACGCCGCGGAGCTGCCGGCGGAGATCCGCGACTACGTCGACCGGCTGGTCGGCCCCTACGTCACGGCGGTCGCCGAGTGGTACGCCGCGCTGCACGTGGGGCAGACCGGGGGCGTCCTGCACGAGATCGTCCACCGCCGCCTCGGCGACCCCTTCTTCGGGGTCTCCCTCAACCCCGGGCACCAGATCCACCTCGACGAGTGGGTGAACTCCCCGGTGCGGCCCGGGTCCACGGTCGAGCTGCGCTCGGGCATGGCGTTGCAGGTGGACGTCATCCCGGCCACCGGCGGCCGGTACTTCACGACGAACATCGAGGACGGCGTCGCGCTCGCCGACGAGGCGCTGCGCCGGCAGCTCGCCGCCGCCTACCCGGCGGCGTGGGCGCGCATCGGTGCCCGGCGCGACTTCATGCGGGACGCGCTCGGCATCGACCTGCACCCGGACGTGCTGCCGTTGTCGAACATCCCGGCCTACCTGCCGCCGTACCTGCTGCGGCCGGACCGGGCGATGACCCTGGCGTAGGTCATGGCGTCGGCGAGTCCCCGCCGTCAGACCCGCGCGCCGGGCTTCACCTCGGGCTTGGGCAGCCGCAGGCGGCGCAGCTGCAGGGACCGCATCGCCGCATACATCCCGGCGCCCTTGACGGTCTCGTCCGGGTACCGCTCCGCGGCCTTGCGCTTGACCCGCCAGGCCAGCAGGCCGGTGTCGACGACCAGGACCAGCATGTAGACGTAGAAGCCGAGGATCCCGTAGCCGCGGACCGTGACGTTCGGGATGAAGCTGAGGACGAGGAAGAGCAGCACGACGGGGAGCATGATCTCGCCGAGCGAGCGGCGGGAGTCGACGTAGTCGCGGGCGAACTTGCGCACCGGGCCCTGGTCGCGGACCGGCAGGTAGCGCGGGTCACCGTTGAGCATGGCCTGGCGGGCCCGCTCGCGCTCCGTGCGCACCCGCTGGCGGTCCTGCTTCGCCGCCGTCCGCTTGTCCACCGTGGGCTTCAGCCGGGCCTTGCGGGCCTCCTCGGCCTCGCGGCGCGACGGCGTGGGCCGCCCCTTGCCGGACTGGGGGTCGGTCTGTTGGGTGGCGTCGGTGGCCTCAGGCGGGGCGGAACGGCGGCGGAACACGGGGGAAGGGTAGCCGCCGCGGGGCAGTTGGGTCGCTCGTGGGGACCCGTGCCGCCTACGCTGCTCACCATGGGGTTCTTCAAGCGGCTCACGGACATCTTCAGGGCGAAGGCCAACACGGCGCTGGACAAGGCCGAGGACCCCCGCCAGACCCTCGACTACAGCTACCAGCGGCAGCTGGAGCTGCTGCAGGAGGTCCGCCGCGGAGTGGTGGACGTCGCGAGCTCGCGCAAGCGCCTCGAGCTGCAGCTGCAGCACCTCACCGGCCAGTCGGACAAGCTGGAGAACCAGGCCCGCGCCGCGCTCGCCGCCGGCCGTGAGGACCTCGCCCGAGAGGCGCTGTCCCGACGCTCCGGGCTGCAGCAGCAGATGGAGGCGATCGGGGAGCAGCTGGCCCAGCTGCAGGCGGAGGAGGAGAAGCTGGTCCTCGCCCAGCAGCGGCTGCAGGCCAAGGTCGAGGCGTTCCGCACCCGCAAGGAGACCATCAAGGCCACGTACACCGCCGCCGAGGCGCAGACGAAGATCAACGAGGCCTTCGCCGGGGTGTCGGAGGAGTTCAGCGACGTCGGCCGCGCCGTGCAGCGGGCCGAGGACAAGACCGCAGCCCTGCAGGCACGGGCCGGCGCACTGGACGAGCTGGTGGCCAGCGGTGCGCTGACCGACGTGAGCGGGGTGGCCCGCGACGACATCACGGTCGAGCTCGAGCGGCTGGCCAGCAGCAGCCAGGTCGAGTCCGACCTGACCCGGCTCAAGGGCGAGATCACCGGCGGTCAGCCGCCGCCGCAGCTCCCGGGAGGTGCCCAGTGATCGTCCGCATCATGGGCGACGGCCAGTACGAGGTGCCCGACGTGCACGCCCGGGCGCTCAACGTCCACGACGACGACGTGACGAGGGCGGTTCAGGCCGGCGACGAGCGCGGGTTCGCCGCGGCGCTGCGCGGCCTGCTCGCCGAGGTCCGTGCCGTGGGGGAGCGGCTCCCGGACTCGGCGCTGGACACCTCCGACGTCGTCCTGCCCGAGGACGGTGCGACGCTCGCCGAGGTCCTGGAGCTCGTCGGCCCCGACGGCCTGCTCCCCGGCTGACCCGGGAATCAGTCGACGTCGCCGAGCTCGGGCAGGGCGAGCATCCGGTCCAGGGCGACGCGGGCCCAGTGCGCGACATCCGGGTCGACCTGGATCCGGTTGACGACCCGGCCCTCGACGAGGTTCTCCAGCGCCCAGACCAGGTGCGGCAGGTCGATCCGGTTCATCGTGGAGCAGAAGCACACGGTCTTGTCGAGGAAGACGATCGTCTGCTCAGGGTGCTGCTTCGCCAGCCGCTGCACGAGGTTGAGCTCGGTGCCGATCGCCCAGGCCGTCCCGGGGGGCGCAGCCTCGACGGCGCGGATGATGTACTCCGTCGACCCCACCTCGTCGGCCTGGGTGACGACCTCGTGCCGGCACTCGGGGTGCACGAGGATGCGGACGCCGGGGATGCGCTCGCGCGCCTCGCGGACGGTCTCCGCGCTGAACCGACCGTGCACCGAGCAGTGGCCCCGCCACAGGATCACCCGAGCGTCCTGCAGCTGCTGCGGCGTGAGCCCCCCACCGGGCCGGTGCGGGTCGTACACGACGCAGTCGTCCAGGGACAGCCCGAGCTGCAGCACGGCGGTGTTCCGGCCGAGGTGCTGGTCGGGGAGGAAGAGCACCTTCTCGCCCTGCTCGAAGGCCCAGGTCAGGGCTCGCTGGGCGTTGGACGACGTGCACACGGTGCCGCCGTGGCGACCGGTGAACGCCTTGATCGCCGCCGTGGAGTTCATGTACGTGACCGGGACGGTCGTCGCCGCGACCCCGGCGTCGGCCAGGACGTCCCAGGCGTCCTCGACCTGGGAGATGGCGGCCATGTCGGCCATCGAGCAGCCCGCCGCCAGGTCGGGGAGCACGACCTGCTGATGGTCGCCGGTGAGGATGTCCGCGGACTCGGCCATGAAGTGCACGCCGCAGAACACGACGTAGGGCGCCTCCGGGTGGGCGGCGGCGTTCTGCGCCAGCTTGAAGGAGTCCCCGGTGACGTCGGCGAACTGGATGACCTCGTCGCGTTGGTAGTGGTGCCCGAGGACGAACACGCGCTCGCCGAGGGCCGCCTTGGCGGCGCGGGCCCGCGCGACCAGGTCGGGGTCGGAGGCCGGCGGCAGGTCGCCGGGGCACTCGACGCCGCGTTCGCTGTCGGGGTCGGCGCCCCGGCCCAGCAGCAGCAGCGCGAGCGGGCTGGGGCTGGGGCTGGTGTCCACGTCCACGGCTGCAGCCTACGGTCCCGTAGCGAACGTTTTCGAGCCCCGGACGGCTGAGAGCGTTCCGTACTGGACCGTAGGCGGGGCGACCGTAGAGTCCGGGGGGTGCGAGTCCTCGTCTGCCCGGACAAGTTCGCCGGGACGATGAGCGCCCCGGAGGCGGCCCGGGCGATCGCCGACGGCTGGCTTCGGACGGCGCCGCGGACGAGCCTGGAGCTGGTGCCCCTGTCCGACGGCGGGCCGGGGTTCGTCGACGTGCTCCACGCGTCGCTGGGCGGCCGGCTGGTCGCCGTCCCCGCCCGCGGGCCGCTCGGTGACCCCGTGCCGGCTGCCGTCCTCGTCACCGACGACGCCACCGCCTACGTGGAGGCGTCGCACGCCTGCGGGCTGGACCGGCTGCCCGGCGGGGTCCGCCGCCCCATGGACGCCGGGACGGCGGGGGTGGCCGACCTGCTGCGCGCCGCGCTGGGCGCCGGGGCGCGCCGGGTCGTCGTCGGCGTGGGCGGGACGGCGTCCACGGACGGCGGCCGCGGCATGGTCGAGGCGCTGGGTGGCACGCAGGCCTGGCCCGCCGACGTCGAGCTGGTCGTCGCCACGGACGTCGACAACCCGCTGCTCGGTCCTGCGGGGGCAGCGGCGGTCTTCGGTCCGCAGAAGGGTGCCGGCCCGGAGCAGGTCGCCCGGCTGGAGGAGCGGCTCCGGGACTGGGCGGACCGGTCGGGCGGGGCGCCGGTGTCACCGGGGGCCGGCGCGGGGGGCGGCCTCGGCTACGGGCTGCTGCTGCTCGGCGGGCAGCGGGCGTCCGGCGTGGAGACGGTCCTGACCGCGGTCCGGCTGGCTGAACGGGCCACGGCGGCGGACCTGCTGGTGACCGGGGAGGGGTGCTTCGACGGCTCCTCGCTGCGCGGCAAGGTCCCCCGGGGCGTGGCCTGGGTGGCCCAGCGCACCGCACGGCCCTGCGTCGTCCTGGCCGGCCGGGTCCTCGTGGGCCGCCGGGAGTTCGCCGCCGCCGGTGTCGACGCGGCCTACGCCGTCGAGGAGGTCGCCGGGTCGCTGGCCGCGGCGCTGGCCGAACCGGCCAACCGGCTCGCCGACCTCGCGGCCCGGGTGGCCCGCACCTGGATCCTCTGAGGCGCCCGGCGGCGCCGGGGTGAGGGTCCGGCCAGCCTGTGCCACCATGGAAGAGCCGCGCCGCGTCCGGCGTTGGAGCGTGTGTCCCTACCCCGTCCGCTTGGAGTGCCGCCCATGACGATCCAGGACGAGACCGCCACCGGCGGGATCATCCTCACCGACACTGCAGCCTCGAAGGTGAAGGCGCTGCTCGACCAGGAGGGTCGCGACGACCTGGCCCTGCGGGTCGCGGTGCAGCCCGGCGGCTGCTCGGGCCTGCGCTACCAGCTGTTCTTCGACGAGCGCTCGCTCGACGGGGACGTCGTCAAGGACTTCGACGGCGTCCACGTCGTGGTCGACCGGATGAGCGCGCCCTACCTCGGCGGCGCCACGATCGACTTCGTGGACACCATCGAGAAGCAGGGGTTCACCATCGACAACCCCAACGCGACCGGCTCGTGCGCCTGCGGCGACTCGTTCCACTGAGCCCACCGCGCGCCGCCGTCGCGCATCGGCCGAACGGCTGAGGCCGGACCCCCGTCCGGGGGTCGTCACGCGAGCTTCCCGGTGCCAGACTCCCCCCGAGGGAGAGGGGCGGCCATGGGACGCAGGCGATGGTCAGCACTGTCCGCGGCGGCGACCGTCGTGGCGCTCGTGGTCGCCGCGCCCACGCCGGCACTCGCTGCGGGCGGTGGCACCGTGTGGACGGTGGGCGACGGGGCGCAGGGACAGCTGGGCACCGGCTCCCTGGCGGTGCGCACGTCCTACGCCCAGGTCAGCCTGGCCGACGTGGTCGAAGTGGCCGGCGGGCGCGAGCACGTCGTGGCCAGGGACGGCTCCGGCCAGGTCTGGGCCTGGGGAGACAACGCCAAGGGTGCCGTTGGCAACGGCAGCAGCGTCGACCAGCTGACCCCCGTGCGGCTCACCACCCTGGCCAACGTCCTGGCCGTCGGCGCCGGGCACTACCACTCCCTGGCGCTCATGAGCGACCGGACGGTCCGGGCCTGGGGCGCGAACTCCCTCGGCCAGCTCGGTGACGGCACGCTGACGAAGCGGAAGACCCCGGTGCGGGTGTCCGGCCTGGCCGACGTGCGCCAGCTCGACGGCGGCCGTGACATGACGTATGCGGTGCTGATGGACGGCTCGGTCCGGGCGTGGGGCAACAACGTCAACGGCGAGCTCGGGGACGGCACGACGATCCGCCGGACGACTCCGGTCACCGTGGTCGGCCTGGGCCAGGTCACCATGGTGGCCGCCGGGCGCAACCACGGCATCGCCCTGCGCTCGGACGGCACGGTGTGGACCTGGGGGCTGAACAAGTCGGGCCAGCTCGGCGACGGCACGCGGACCACCCGGCGCCTGCCCCAGCAGGTCAGCGGCATCACCGGTGCCGTGGCCGTGGCCGCTAGCGCCGACACCAGCGCGGTCGTGCTGGGCGACGGCAGCGTGCGGACCTGGGGCGAGGGGGGCCGCGGCCAGCTGGGCTCCGGCTCCACCGCCGACCGGCTGCGTCCGGGCACGGTCGGCACCCTCCCGGCGGTGGCCGTGCTCGACTCCGGGCGGGACCACCTGCTGGCCGTGACGCGGACCGGCGAGCTGTGGGCCTGGGGCTTCAACGACTTCGGCCAGCTCGGCGACGGCACGCGGACGAACCGGCGAACGCCGGTGCGGATCGCGGGCCTGACGGGGGTCGTGATGGCCGCGGGCGGCCGCGGCTACTCAGCGGTGGTCGCCACCGGGTAGGGGCTCCCGGTGGCCGAGCAGCTCAGCTGCCGTAGCCGGTGATCTCGGCGACGATCGCCGCGGTCCCGTCCGGGACGTCGACCACGGGTGGTGCCGCGTCCGCGTGAGATGACGCGTGGTCGGGCAGGTCGAAGACGGCCCGGACCCGCATGGAGTGGCCGTCGGCCACCAGCCCGGCGAGGTTGTCGTGCGCCCCGCTGAACGACCCGTCGAAAGCATGGTCCACCGGACCGGTTCCCGCACTCACGATCATCACGCTCCTCTCGTCGGCTGGAGCCGAACGAGTGCCACGCTAGGCGGCTTGCGGCAACAGGGATACGTCTACTGATCAGTAGTGTTTCGTGTCGTGGTGGGCGCCCACGACCTCGTCGGGGTCGGCCTCGACCTCGAGCCGACGACGCTGGTCGCGGCGTACCGGGCCGGGCTCTTCCCCATGCGGCTCGAGGGCCGGCGCGGTCCACTCGGCTGGTGGTCCCCGGACCCGCGCGGCGTGCTGCCGCTGGACGGCCTGCGGGTCACCCGGTCGCTGCGCGTCTCGTGCCGGCGCTACCGCGTGACCGTGGACACCGCCTTCGACGTCGTCGTCGCCGGCTGCGCCGACCGACGCCGACCCAACGGCTGGATCGGGTCGGACGTCAAGGCCGCCTACGGGCGGCTGCACGAGCTCGGCGTGGCGCACAGCGTCGAGGCCTGGGACGACGGCGGGGGCCTGGTCGGAGGGCTCTACGGCGTCGCGATCGGGGGGCTGTTCGCGGGGGAGTCGATGTTCCACCGGGCGCGCGACGCGTCCAAGGTCGCCCTCGTGCACCTGGTGGACCTGCTCCGAGCCGACGGGGTGCCGGGCCGGCTCCTCGACGTGCAGTGGACGACCCCGCACCTGGCCTCCCTCGGGGCGGTCGACGTGCCGCGGCAGGAGTACCTGCACCGGCTGCAGCACGCCCTCGACCTGCCGCTGCCGCCGGCGTTCGCCCAGGTCAGCTGAGCCGGCGGACCAGGAAGGCCGGTCCGTCCGGCGTCGTCCGGGGACCCACGTACTCCTGCTGCCGCAGCCGGCACCAGGCCGGCACGTCCCCCGCGGCCGCCGGGTCGTCGGCGACGACCGCGAGCACCGCCCCGACCGGCACCGTCGGCAGGGCGCGGGCCAGCTCGACGACTGGGCGGGGACACACCAGCCCGCGGGCGTCGACCACCAGGTCGGCTCCGGGAACTGCCAGGGTCACAGCCCCGTCACCCCCAGGCGGTCCCTGACCCGCGCCACAACCTCGGGGAGCACCGCGAGGAAGCGCTCGACGTCGTCCGCCCGGACGCCGCGCGGCAGCGACACGCGGACGTTGCCGTGGGACACGGCACCCATCGCGACCAGGACGTGGCTGGGCTCGAGGGTCGAGGAGGTGCACGACGAGCCGGAGGACGCGGCGAAGCCCAGTGCGTCCAGCTCGGTGATCAGTGCCTCGCCGTCGACGTACAGGCAGGAGAACGTGACGATGTGCGGCAGCCGGTCGTCGGGGTCGCCGACCACCTGCACGTCGGGGACCGTCGCCGGCACCCGCTCCCGGACCCGGTCGGCGAGGGCACGCAGCCGGGCGTCCTCGGCCGGTGCGGCCGCGGCGACCGCCTCGAGCGCGACGGCGGCCGCCAGCGCCGCCGGCAGGTCGGTGAAGCCGGGCAGGCGACCGTCGGAGGGGTCCGGCCCGGGCCCGGGCAGCCGCCAGCGGGTCCCGGTCCGCACCGCGAGCACCCCGACCCCGGGCGGGCCGCCCCACTTGTGCGCGCTGGCGGCGAGGACCGACCAGTCGGCGGGCACCGCCGCCCGGCCGACGCTCTGCGCGGCGTCGACGAGTAGCGGCACGCCGGCGGCGCGGCAGGCCGCGGCCACCGCAGGGACCGGCTGGACGGTGCCCACCTCGTGGTTGGCCGACTGCAGGCAGGCCAGGGCGGTGTCGGGGCGCAGCGCCGCCGCGAAGGCCGCCGGGTCCACCCGGCCCAGCGTGTCGACCGGGACCAGGGTCGGGCCGGCGGCCGCGTCGGTGGCGGCGGCCAGCGCGTGCAGGGCCGCGGCGTGCTCCACCGCCGAGCCGACGACGTGGCGCCCGACGCGGTGCCGCCCGGCGGCCAGCCCGGCCACCCCGTGGTGGACCGCCTGCGTCCCCGACGCGGCGAACCGGACCTCGTCGGCGCGGCAGCCGAGCCCGCGCGCCACCGACTCCCGGGCGCCGTCCAGCAGGGCCCGGGCTCGCCGTGCCGCGCCGTACAGCCGGCCCGGGTCGGCCCAGCCGGCGTCCAGGGCCGCCTCGAACGCCGCGCGGGCCGCCGGGTGCAGGGGCTCACCGGACGCCGCGTCCAGGAAGCCCCGTGGCGGGGACGGGGAGCCGGCGGGCTGCAGGTGGGGCACCCGTCGACCCTGCCACGGGACCGGCTCGGGGGGCCAGGGCCGCTGGACGTCGACGCCCATGGCGGACAAGGGGCGCGAAACCCCCCACCCCGTCCACCGCGGACGGGGCCCCTGCGCTAAGGTTCCACCCGACAAATGCCGCCCAGGACCCAGACCGAACCGGCCAGTGACCGGTCCGCTGGGTCGTTGACACTCCGGAGAAGGCGACACGTGAGTCGGACCCCCTTGGCAGGCGTAGAGCACGCCCCGGCGCGCCGCCGCGCAGCCCGCGGCGCCGCTGCGGCGGCCCTCGGGCTGGTGGCCCTCGGCCTCACCGGGTGCTCCACGTCGGACATCCCGAACCAGCTGCAGATCCCCGACCCCGCCAGCGAGCAGGGCGAGCGGATCTTCCACCTCTGGCAGGGCTCCTGGGTGGCGGCCTGGGCCGTCGGAGCCGTGGTCCTCGGGCTCATCATCTGGGCGGCGCTCGCCTACCGCCGTCGCAGCCAGGACCTCCCGGCCCAGACGACGTACAACATCCCGATCGAGATCCTGTACACCGTGGTCCCGTTCTTCATGATCGGGGTGATGTTCTTCTTCACGGCACGGGACGAGTCCAAGCTCGTCGCGCTGTCGGACAGCCCCGACCACACCGTCAACGTCGTGGGCTTCCGGTGGAACTGGACGTTCAACTACGTCGACGAGAACGTCTACGACGTGGGCACCCCGACCGACGTGCCGACCCTGTACCTGCCGGAGGGGGAGTCGGTCCGCTTCAAGCTCACCTCACCGGACGTCATCCACTCGTTCTGGGTGCCGCAGTTCCTGTTCAAGATGGACGTGATCCCGGGCCAGACCAACGAGTTCGAGATCACCCCCACCAAGCAGGGCACGTTCGCCGGCAAGTGCGCCGAGCTGTGCGGCGTCGACCACTCCCGGATGCTGTTCTGGGTGAAGGTCGTCAGCCCTGACGAGTACGACGACCACGTGGCCGACCTGAAGGCCAAGGGGCAGGTCGGGCTGCTGGAGACCGGCCGTACGACAGAGTCCGTCACCGGCGAGGAGATGGGCCGGACGACCATCGGAGGCGACTCGTGACGCTGCTCAACGAGCCGACGGCGGGGGCCACCGTCGAGACGGCACGCCCGCCGCAGGCCCGGCGGCCCCGCGGGAAGGTCCTCGTCAGCTGGATGACGTCGACCGACCACAAGGTCATCGGGTACATGTACCTCATCACCTCGTTCGCGTTCTTCCTCATCGCCGGGGTGATGGCCCTGATCATCCGGGCGGAGCTCGCCCAGCCGGGGATGCAGATCGTCAGCAACCAGCAGTACAACCAGCTGTTCACCATGCACGGCACGATCATGCTGTTCCTCTTCGCCACCCCCCTGTTCGTCGGCTTCGGCAACGTGGTCATGCCGGTGCAGATCGGCGCCCCCGACGTCGCGTTCCCGCGGCTGAACATGCTCAGCTACTACATGTTCCTGTTCGGCGGGATCATCGTCACGCTGGGCTTCGTGACCCCGGGGGGCGCGGCCGACTTCGGCTGGTTCGCGTATGCACCGCTCAACGACGCCATCTACTCGCCCGGGGTGGGCGCGGACCTGTGGATCATGGGGCTGGCGCTCGGCGGCCTGGGCACGATCCTCGGCGCGGTCAACTTCATCACCACGGTCTTCACGATGCGGGCGCCCGGCATGACCTGGTTCCGCATGCCGATCTTCACCTGGAACATCTTCGTCACGTCGATCCTCGTGCTCATGGCGTTCCCGGTGCTGGCGGCCGCCCTGCTGGCCCTGGAGATCGACCGGGCGTTCGGCTCGATCATCTTCAACCCGGCCAACGGCGGCCCGATCCTGTGGCAGCACCTGTTCTGGTTCTTCGGCCACCCCGAGGTCTACATCCTCGCGCTGCCGTTCTTCGGCATCGCGTCGGAGATCCTGCCGGTGTTCAGCCGCAAGCCGGTCTTCGGCTACAAGGGGCTGGTGTTCGCCACGCTGGCCATCGCGGCACTGTCCATGGCGGTGTGGGCGCACCACCTCTACGTCACCGGTTCGGTGCTGCTGCCCTACTTCGCGTTCATGACCATGCTCATCGCCGTCCCGACCGGCGTGAAGTTCTTCAACTGGATCGGGACGATGTGGCGCGGCTCGATCACCTACGAGACCCCGATGATCTGGACCCTCGGGTTCATGGTGACGTTCCTCTTCGGCGGGCTCACCGGCGTGATCCTCGCCTCGCCGCCGCTGGACTTCCACGTCTCCGACAGCTACTTCGTGGTGGCCCACTTCCACTACGTCGTGTTCGGCACCGTCGTCTTCGCGATGTTCGCGGGCTTCTACTACTGGTGGCCCAAGATGACCGGGAAGATGCTCGACGAGCGGCTCGGCCGGGCGCACTTCGTGCTGACCTTCGTCGGGTTCCACACGACCTTCCTCATCCAGCACTGGCTGGGCGTCATGGGCTTCCCGCGGCGGTACGCGGACTACCTGCCCGGTGAGGGCTTCACGACCTACAACATGATCTCGTCGATCGGCGCCGTCATCCTCGGCGTCTCGACCCTGCCCTTCCTCTACAACATCTACCGGACCGCCAAGCACGCACCCAAGGTCACCGTCGACGACCCGTGGGGCTGGGGCCGGTCGCTGGAGTGGGCGACGTCCTGCCCGCCGCCGCGGCACAACTTCGTGTCGCTGCCGCGGATCCGCTCGGAGTCGCCCGCGTTCGACCTGCACCACCCCGAGGCCGCCCCGGCGGCGCTGGTGGGTGCCGGCACCGCGCCGGCGCTGGGCACCGACCCCGGGACGGCGTCCGCGCAGCGTCCGGGGGAGCCGTCATGAGGACCGGGGGCGTCATCTTCGCGGTCTTGGCCGGCTTCTTCGCGGTGGTCGCCACCGTCTACGGAGTGCTGTCCCGCGAGCCGGTGGGCACCACCGCGCTGGCCCTGTGCGGCCTGCTCGCGCTGCTCGTGGGCTACTACGCGCTGTTCGTGGACAAGCGGATCGATCCGCAGCCGGAGGACAACCCGGCCGCCGAGATCGCCGAGGGCGCCGGCGAGTACGGCTTCTACAGCCCGCACAGCTGGTGGCCGCTCGCCGTGGCGTTCTCCGCAGCGATGGCCGGTGCCGGGTTCGCCTTCGGCTGGTGGCTGACCGCGCTCGGGGCGGTCTTCCTGCTGGCGACGACCGTCGGGCTGGTGTTCGAGTACTATCGCGGCTACCACGCCGAAGGCTGACCCAGGAGCGCACGGGGGCACCCACTGCACGCTCGCACCCTTGCCACGAGCCCGACCCGAGCCAGGGCCGGGCTCGTCGCCATGGCGGCGGTGCCGCTGGCGTTCGTCACGGCCTGCACTGCAACGGGCACGGCGAGTGACGCCTCCCCGGTCGCCGCGACCGTCGTGCGGCAGTCCCAGGCGGAGCTCGAGGTCCTGCCTCGGTCGGATGCCACAGGCGTGCGCCCGGACCAGGCGGTGAGCGTGGTCAGCGTCAACGGCCGGCTCTCCGACGTGGTCGTCCGCCCGACGTCAGGTCCGCCGCTGGCCGGGCGGTTCAGCCCCGACCGCACCACCTGGACCGCGACCGCCGGGCTGCTGCCGCTGGGCACCAGCTACGTCGTCCAGGCGCAGGCGGTGGACGCGGCGGGCTACGGCAAGGTGGTTCGCAGCACGTTCACGACGGTCACGCCCAAGGCGACGCTGCGCACCGTCATCACCCCGGGCAACGGCAGCAGGGTCGGGGTCGGGATGCCGATCCGGGTCCAGTTCACCGCCCCGGTGGCCGACCGGCAGGCGGTGGAGGAGCGGCTGTCGGTGACGACGTCGGTCCCCGTGGAAGGGGACTGGCGCTGGACCGGTGCCAAGGAGGCCATCTGGCGGCCCAGGGAGCTGTGGCCCGCAGGCACCGACGTCGAGGTGCGGCTGGCGCTGGCCGGCACCGACGCCGGGGCGGGAGTCTGGGGGGACCGGGACCGGGTCCTGCGCTTCTCGGTGGCCGATGCGATGGTCAGCACGGTCGACATCGCCAAGCACACGATGACGGTCCGGCGCAACGGCGCGGTGCTGAAGGTCCTGCCCATCACCACGGGCAAGGAGGGCTTCGAGACCCGCAACGGCGTCAAGGTCATCATGTCGAAGGAGCGCACCCGGGTCATGGACTCGGCGACCATCGACATCCCGGCGGGCAGCCCCGACTCCTACCGGCTCGAGGTCGAGTACGCCATGCGACTGACGTACTCGGGAGAGTTCATCCACGCCGCCCCGTGGTCGGTCCGCCAGCAGGGCCGGGCCAACGTCAGCCACGGCTGCACGGGCATGAGCCTGGCGAACGCCGCCTGGCTGTACTCGGTCTCACGACCCGGCGACGTCGTCCGCTACGTCGGCGGACAGCGGTCCCTGGAGAGCTGGAACGGCTACACGGCCTGGAACGTGCCGTGGGAGCGCTGGCTCACCGACACTGACGCCTAGCGCCAGCTGCCTGGGCGCCAGGCCCCTCTCGCCCCGCTCGACTCTCGCCCCGCTCGACACCTTGTGGCGCCGTACCGGGGCCACCGCACGGGCGGTGACCCCCCTCGAGCGCCAGAAGGCGGTCGTGAAGGCAGTGGCGGGGTGGCGCCACTGCGTCAGTGCGGGCGGGGCGCCTCGTCGCCGGCACCGAGCTGGGCCCGGTAGCCGTCGACCAGCTCGGCCGCATGGTGCTCGG
>JALOLN010000176.1 GCA_025455945.1 Actinomycetes bacterium | reverse complement strand
CTTGATGGTCACCGGGTCGGCGTTGATCCCGAGCACGCACGCGGTCTCGCACGGCGCCGGGCACAGGCGGCCGGTGAACTCCGGGAAGTTGTTGGTCGCATGCAGCCGCTCGACCGCCGCCCGCCAGTCGTCCCGCCAGACCAGGTCGTTCCACTCGGGGATGAGGTTGCCCAGCGGGCAGCCGTTGTGGCAGAACGGGATGCCGCAGTCCATGCACCGGCCGGCCTGGGCCTCGACGACGCCGGGGGCCAGCGGCTCGTAGACCTCGCGCCAGTCGCGGATCCGGACGTCGACCGGACGCCGGTGCGGCAGCTCGCGCGGGGTGGTGAGGAACCCCTTCGGGTCAGCCACGGGAGGCCTCCATGATCGTCTCGTCCACGTCCAGGCCCTCGCGCAGCGCCCGGTCGCGGGCCGCCAGCACCCGCTTGTAGTCGCGGGGCATGACCTTGCCGAACCGCTCGAGGGCCGCCGGCCAGTCGGCGAGCAGGGCGTCGGCCACCGGGGAGCCGGTCTCCTCCGCGTGCCGGCGCACGAGGTCGGCGAGCACCGCCGCGTCCTCGTCGTCCAGCGGGTCGAGGTCGACCATCTCGCGGTTGACGAGCGTCTCGTCCAGGTCGAGGACGTAGGCCACCCCGCCGGACATGCCGGCCGCCACGTTGCGTCCGGTCCGCCCCAGGACGACGACCACGCCACCGGTCATGTACTCGCAGGCGTGGTCACCCACCCCCTCGACGACGGCGCGGGCCCCGGAGTTGCGCACCCCGAAGCGCTCCCCCACGACGCCGCGGACGAAGGCCTCCCCGCCCGTGGCCCCGTAGAGCATGACGTTGCCCGCGATGACGTTGTCCTCGGCGACGAACGGCGCGTGCCGGTCGGGGCGGAGCACGACCCGCCCGCCGGAGAGCCCCTTGCCGACGTAGTCGTTGGCGTCGCCCTCGAGCCGCAGCGTCACGCCGGCCGGCAGGAACGCCCCGAACGACTGCCCGGCCGAGCCGGTGAACGTCAGCTCGATGGTGCCGTCGGGCAGCCCGTCACCGCCGAAGCGCCGGGTCAGCGCCGACCCCAGCATGGTGCCGACCGTGCGGTTGACGTTGCGGATCGGCAGCGCGGCCCGGACCGGCTCCCCGCGCTCGAGGGCCTCCTCGCACAGCGCCAGCAGGTCGTTGTCCAGCGCCTTCTGCAGGCCGTGGTCCTGCCCGGTGACGCAGCGTCGCGGCGCACCGGCCGGCAGCTCGGGCACGTGCAGGATCGGCGTGAGGTCCAGGCCGGAGGCCTTCCAGTGCGCCACGGCCCGGCTGACGTCGAGCACCTCCGCGTGCCCGATCGCCTCGTCCAGCGACCGGAACCCGAGCGCGGCCAGGTGCTCGCGCACCTCCTTGGCGACGTACTCGAAGTAGGTCTCGACGAACTCCGGACGGCCGGTGAAGCGGGCACGCAGCTCCGGGTTCTGGGTGGCGATGCCGACCGGGCAGGTGTCGAGGTGGCAGACGCGCATCATCACGCAGCCCATGACGACGAGCGGGGCCGTCGCGAAGCCGTACTCCTCGGCACCCAGCAGCGCCGCGACGACGACGTCGCGCCCGGTCTTGAGGCTGCCGTCGGTCTGTACGACGATGCGGTCCCGCAGCCCGTTGAGCAGCAGCGTCTGCTGGGTCTCGGCCAGACCGAGCTCCCACGGCGTCCCCGCGTGCTTCAGCGAGGTGAGCGGCGAGGCGCCGGTGCCACCGTCGTGGCCGGAGATGAGGACGACGTCCGCGTGCGCCTTGGACACCCCCGCGGCCACCGTGCCCACCCCGACCTCGGACACCAGCTTGACGTGGATCCGGGCCTGCGGGTTGGCGTTCTTCAGGTCGTGGATCAGCTGGGCGAGGTCCTCGATCGAGTAGATGTCGTGGTGCGGCGGCGGGGAGATGAGCCCCACCCCGGGCGTGGAGTGCCGGGTCTTGGCAACCCACGGGTAGACCTTGTGCGCGGGCAGCTGCCCGCCCTCGCCCGGCTTGGCGCCCTGCGCCATCTTGATCTGGATGTCGTCGGCGTTGACGAGGTACTCGCTGGTCACGCCGAAGCGGCCCGACGCCACCTGCTTGATCGCGGACCGGCGCGAGTCGCCGTTCGGGTCCGGGACGAACCGCCGGGGGTCCTCCCCGCCCTCACCGGTGTTGGACTTCGCGCCCAGCCGGTTCATGGCGATCGCCAGCGTCTCGTGCGCCTCCTGGCTGATCGAGCCGTAGCTCATCGCGCCGGTGGAGAAGCGGCGCAGGATCGACTCGACCGGCTCCACCTCCGCCAGCGGCACCGGCGGGCGGTCGGGGCTGAAGCGGAACAGCCCGCGCAGCGTCATGAGCCGCTCGGACTGGTCGTCCACCCGCTCGGTGTACTCCTTGAAGACCTCGTACTGCTTCGTGCGGGTGGCGTGCTGCAGCCGGAACACGGTGTCCGGGTCGAACAGGTGCGGCTCGCCCTCCCGCCGCCACTGGTACTCCCCGCCGACCTCGAGGCTGCGGTGGGCCGGGGAGATCCCGCTCGGGGGGTAGGCCCTGGCGTGCCGGCGGGCCACCTCCTCGGCGAGGACGTCGAGCCCGACGCCCCCGAGCACCGAGGACGTCCCGACGAAGTAGCGGTCGACGACCTCCTGCGAGAGCCCGACGGCCTCGAAGACCTGCGCACCGCGGTAGGACGCCACCGTCGAGATGCCCATCTTGGACATCACCTTCAGGACGCCCTTGCCGAGCGCCTTGATGAGGTTGCGGATGGCCTTCTCGGGCGTCGTCCCGGTGAGGACCCCCCGGCGGACGAGGTCCTCGACGGTCTCCATCGCCAGGTAGGGGTTGACCGCGGCGGCGCCGTAGCCGATGAGCAGCGCGACGTGGTGCACCTCGCGGACGTCGCCGGCCTCGACGATCACCGACACCCGGGAGCGCTCCTTGACCCGCACTAGGTGGTGGTGCACGGCGGAGGTGAGCAGCAGCGACGGGATCGGGGCCTGCTCGATGTCGGAGTCGCGGTCGGACAGCACGACGAAGCGCACGCCGCGCTGGATCGCCGCGGACACCTCCGCGCAGATCTCGTCCAGGCGCTGGGCCAGCGCCGCGCCCCCGCCGGCGACGGGGAACAGCCCGCTGACCTTCGTCGCGGCGAATCCCGGCAGGTCGCCGTCCGCGTTGATGTTGAGGATCTTGGCGAGCTCGTCGTTGTCGATGACGGGGAACGGCAGCACGACCTGCCGCGCCGAGGCGGGGCCGGCCTCCAGCAGGTTGTGCTCAGGGCCGATCATCGTCGCCAGCGAGGTCACCAGCTCCTCGCGGAGGGCGTCCAGGGGCGGGTTGGTGACCTGCGCGAACTGTTGGGCGAAGTAGTCGAAGAGCAGCCGCGGCCGGTCGGACAGGACCGCGACCGGGGTGTCGGTGCCCATGGACCCGATCGGCTCGATCCCGGTGCTGGCCATCGGCTTGAGGAGCACCCGCAGCTCCTCCTCGGTGTAGCCGAAGGACTGCTGCCGACGGGCCACCGAGTCGCGCGTGTAGGTGACGTGCTCGCGCTCGGGCAGGTCCTCGAGGTGGATCAGCCCGGCGTGCAGCCACTCGTCGTACGGCGCCTCCGCGGCCAGCTCGGCCTTGATCTCCTCGTCCTCGACGATGCGCCCGGCGCCGGTGTCGACGAGGAACATCCGGCCGGGCTGCAGCCGGCCCTTGCGGACTACCCGCGCCGGGTCGAGCTCGAGGACGCCGACCTCGCTGGCCAGCACGACCAGCCCGTCGTCGGTGACCCAGAACCGGCCGGGGCGTAGTCCGTTGCGGTCCAGGACCGCCCCGACGACCGTGCCGTCGGTGAAGGTCACGCACGCGGGGCCGTCCCACGGCTCCATGAGCGCGGCGTGGAACTGGTAGAAGGCCCGGCGGGCCGGGTCCATCGCGCTGTGGTTCTCCCACGCCTCGGGGATCATCATGAGGACGGCGTGCGGCAGCGACCGGCCGCCGAGGTGCAGCAGCTCGAGCACCTCGTCGAAGGTGGCCGAGTCGCTGGCCCCCTCGGTGCAGACCGGGAACAGCCGCTGCAGGTCGCCGTGGATGAGGTCGCTGGCCAGCTGCGACTCCCGGGCCCGCATCCAGTTGCGGTTGCCGCGGACCGTGTTGATCTCCCCGTTGTGCGCGATGAACCGGAACGGGTGCGCCAGCGGCCAGGCCGGGAACGTGTTGGTGGAGAACCGGGAGTGCACGAGGGCGAGGGCGCTGGCGAACCGCTCGTCGGACAGGTCGGGGAAGAACGGCTCGAGCTGGGCGGTGGTCAGCATCCCCTTGTAGACCAGGGTGCGGGCCGACAGCGACGGGAAGTAGGCGCTGGTCTCGTGCTCGGCCCGCTTGCGCAGCGCGAACGCCATGCGGTCCAGGCCCAACCCCACGACCCGGCCCGCCGCGGACGCCACGAACAGCTGCCGGAACCGCGGCATGACCGCCCGGGCGGTGGCCCCGACCAGGTCGGGCACCACAGGCAGGTCCCGCCAGCCGAGCACCGCGAGCCCCTCCTGCGCGGCGATCGACTCGATCGCGGCGACGGTGGCAGCGCAGGCCGCGTCGTCGGCGGGCAGGAACGCCGTCCCCACGGCGTAGCCGCCGCGCGGGGGCAGCGCGAAGTCGACGACGGCGCGCAGGAAGGCGTCGGGGACCTGGACGAGGATGCCGGCGCCGTCGCCGGAGTCGGGCTCGGCGCCGGAGGCCCCGCGGTGCTCGAGGTTGCGCAGCGCAGTGAGCCCCTGCTCGACGATGGTGTGGCTCGGCTGCCCGGTGAGCGTCGCCACCATGGCCACGCCGCAGGAGTCGTGCTCGCGGCAGGCGTCGTACAG
>JALOLN010000175.1 GCA_025455945.1 Actinomycetes bacterium | reverse complement strand
CACGCCGGCGTTCCTCCTCGACGAGGACGACTTCCGCGCCCGCGCCCGGGCGTTCCGCACGGCCTTCGGCGGAGCCGACGTCTACTACGCGGGCAAGGCTTTCCTCAGCACGGCGGTCGCCCGCTGGGTGGCCGAGGAAGGGCTCGGGCTGGACGTCGCCAGCGGCGGTGAGCTCGCCGTCGCCGTCCACGCCGGGTTCCCTGCCGCGCGCATGGTCATGCACGGAAACAACAAGTCCGACGACGAGCTGGCCGCGGCCCTGGACGTCGGGGTCGGCCGCATCGTCCTGGACTCGTTCACCGAGCTCGCCCGCCTGGCGATCCTCGCGGAGCGGCGTGGGGTCCGGCAGCGGGTCCTGGTCCGGGTGACGGTCGGCGTGGAGGCGCACACCCACGAGTTCATCGCCACGGCGCACGAGGACCAGAAGTTCGGCTTCTCCCTGTCGACCGGGGAGGCGGCGGAGGCCGTCCGGCGGGTGCAGCGGCTGCCCGCCCTGGAGCTGGTCGGCCTGCACTCCCACATCGGGTCCCAGATCTTCGACACCTCCGGTTTCGAGGTGGCCGCGCACCGGGTGGTCGGCCTGGCCGCGGCGGTCCGCGACGAGCACGGGGTCGAGCTGCCCGAGCTCAACCTCGGCGGCGGGCTCGGCATCGCCTACGTCCCCAGCGACGACCCCGCCGACGTCGCCGACGTCGCCGCGGCGCTGCGCGCGATCGTCGCGCGGGAGTGCGGGGCAGCCGGCCTGCCCGTCCCCCGGCTGGCGGTCGAGCCGGGGCGCGCCCTGGTCGGTCCGGCGGTGCTCACCCTGTACGAGGTGGGCACGGTGAAGCCGGTCGACCTCGGTGCCGGCCTGGCCCGCGCCTACGTCAGCGTGGACGGCGGGATGAGCGACAACATCCGCACCGCCCTGTACGGCGCCGACTACACCGTGACCCTGGCCTCTCGCTGCTCCGAGGCGCCGCCGATGCGGGCGCGGGTCGTGGGCCGGCACTGCGAGAGCGGGGACGTCGTCGTCAGCGACGCCTGGCTGCCCGCGGACCTGGCCCCGGGGGACCTGCTGGCCGTGGCCGCCACCGGCGCCTACTGCCGGTCGATGGCCTCCAACTACAACCAGGTCGGTCGACCGCCCGTCGTCGCGGTCTCCGAGGCGGCGGGCGCTCGGGTGATCGTCCGGCGCGAGACCGTCGAGGACCTGCTCGCCCTGGACGTGGGGGGCTGAGGGTCACGCACCGAGGACGGACCAGCGGACGGTAGGGTCCGAGGCGGCCGGCAGCGGAGTCGAGGAGGAGCCAGGACATGGGCGGGCAGCCGCTGAGGGTCGCGCTGCTCGGCTGCGGCGTCGTCGGCAGCGAGGTGGTCCGGCTGCTCGACGTCCAGGCCGAGGACCTCGCTGCGCGGGTCGGGGCGCCGATCGACGTCGTGGGCATCGGGGTGCGTGACGTCGCCGCCGACCGCGGACCCGCCGTCCCTCCCGACCTGCTCAGCTCCGACCTCACCGGCTTGGTCGCCCGCCCGGACGTCGACGTCGTCGTGGAGCTCATGGGCGGCATCGAGCCGGCCCGCACCCTCCTGCTGGCTGCGCTGCGTCGCGGGGCGTCGGTCGTCACCGCGAACAAGGCCCTGCTCGCCGAGCACGGGGCCGAGCTGCACGAGGCCGCCGACGCCCACGGCGTCGACCTCTACTACGAGGCCGCCGTGGCCGGCGCGATCCCGCTGCTGCGCCCGCTGCGCGAGAGCCTCGCCGGTGACACCGTCACCCGGGTGCTGGGCATCGTCAACGGCACCACCAACTACATCCTCACCCGCATGGACGAGTCGGGAGCCTCCTTCTCCGACGCCCTCGCCGAGGCGCAGGCGCTGGGCTACGCCGAGGCGGACCCGACGGCCGACGTCGAGGGCCACGACGCCGCGGCGAAGGCGGCGATCCTGGCCGGACTGGCCTTCCACACCCGGGTGACCCTGGGCGACGTGCACTGCGAGGGCATCACCGGCGTCCAGGCGCACGACGTCGACGTGGCCCGTGCGATGGGCCACGTCATCAAGCTGCTGGCGATCTGCGAGCGCTCCGCCGACGGCCGCGGCATCTGCGTCCGGGTGCACCCGGCGATGCTGCCCCGCACCCACCCGCTGGCCGGGGTCCGGGAGGCCTACAACGCGGTGTTCGTCGAGTCCGAGGCGGCCGGCCAGCTGATGTTCTACGGCCGCGGCGCGGGCGGCTCGCCCACGGCGTCGGCCGTGCTCGGGGACCTCGTCGCGGTGGGACGCAACCGCCTTGCCGGTGGCCGCGGCCCGCGGGAGAGCGCGTACGCCGACCTGGAGGTGCGCCCGGTCGGTGAGGCCCGCACCCGCTACTACCTCGGTCTGGACGTCGCCGACCGGGCAGGGGTGCTCGCCGCCGTCGCGCAGACGTTCGCGGCGAACGACGTGTCCATCGAGACGCTCCGCCAGGACGGGCGTGGCGACGCGGCCGCCCTGGTCATCGTCACGCACAAGGCCGCCGAGGAGGCGCTCGCCCGCGTCGTCGCCGACCTGCGCGGCCTGGACGTCGTGCGCGCGGTGGCCTCGGTGCTGCGGGTGGAGGGCGAATGACCGGGCCCGACCGGCCGCAGGGCCACGAGCGGGCCCACCAGTGGCGCGGGGTCATCGAGGAGTACCGGGACCGGCTGCCGGTGTCGGCGACCACGCCGGTCGTGACGCTGCAGGAGGGCGGCACGCCGCTCGTGCGGGCCGTGGTCGTCTCGGAGCTGACCGGCTGCGACGTCTACCTCAAGGTCGAGGGGGCCAACCCCACGGGCTCGTTCAAGGACCGCGGCATGACGGTGGCCATCTCCAAGGCCGCCGAGGAGGGCGCGCAGGCCGTCATCTGCGCGAGCACCGGCAACACCAGCGCCAGCGCCGCGGCCTACGCCGTCCGGGCGGGGATGGTCTGCGCCGTCCTCGTGCCACAGGGCAAGATCGCGCTCGGCAAGCTGTCCCAGGCGCTGGCGCACGGCGCCCGGCTGCTGCAGGTCGAGGGCAACTTTGACGACTGCCTGCGGCTGGCCCGGGACCTGTCCGAGAAGTACCCGGTGGCACTGGTCAACAGCGTCAACCCCTTCCGCATCGAGGGCCAGAAGACCGCCTCCTTCGAGGTCGTCGACGCCCTGGGCGACGCCCCCGACGTGCACTGCCTGCCGGTGGGCAACGCCGGCAACATCACCGCCTACTGGCGGGGGTACGTCGAGGACGCCGCGGCCGGGACCGCTAGCCGCCGGCCCCGGATGTGGGGGTTCCAGGCGGCGGGGGCTGCCCCCATCGTCCAGGGCCACCCGGTGGCTCGTCCCTCGACGATCGCGACGGCGATCCGGATCGGCAACCCGGCGTCGTGGCAGCAGGCGCTGGCCGCCCGTGACGAGTCGGGCGGGCTGATCGACGCCGTGACCGACCGGGACATCCTGCGCGTCTACCGGCTGCTCGCCTCCCGCGAGGGGGTCTTCGTCGAGCCGGCGTCCGCAGCGGGGGTGGCCGGCCTGCTGCAGATGCACGACCGGGGGGTGCTCCGGCAGGGCCAGACGGTCGTGTGCACGGTGACCGGGCACGGGCTGAAGGACCCGGAGTGGGCGATCGCCGGCGCGCCACGGCCGGTGACCGTGCCGGTCGACGCCGACGCCGCAGCGGACCAGCTGGGCCTGCAGCGGTGAGGGCCGGCTGATGGCCGGACTCGACTTCCGGGCCGCGCCGGTGCAGGTCCGGGTGCCGGCGACGTCGGCCAACCTCGGGCCGGGCTTCGACGCCTGTGGCCTGGCCCTGACCCTCGCCGACACGGTGGTCGCCCGGGTCAGCGGCGGGGGGTTGGACGTCGAGGTGTCGGGCGAGGGCGCCGACTCGGTGCCCACGACCGAGCGGCACCTGGTGGTCCGGGCGATGCGGACGGCGTTCGACGTCCTGGGCGGCCAGCCGCGCGGCCTGGCGGTGCGCTGCGCCAACCACATCCCGCACGGCCGCGGGCTCGGCTCGAGCGCCGCCGCCATCGTCGCCGGGATCCTGGCGGCCCGGGAGCTGGTCGTGGGTGGCCACGACCACCTCGACGACCTGGCGGTGCTGCGCCTGGCGGCGGCCACGGAGGGCCACCCGGACAACGTCGCAGCCTGTCTGCTGGGCGGCTACACCGTGGCCTGGACGGCGGCCGACGGGGTGCACGCCCTGCGCCGCGACGTCGACCCGTCCGTCGTCCCCGTGGCCTTCGTGCCGCCGACCCGGGTGCCGACCAGCAGGGCCCGCCGGCTGCTCCCGACGTCGGTGCCGTTCGCCGACGCGGCGCTGTCCGCCGGGCGCGCCGCCCTGCTCACCGCGGCGCTCACCGCACCCGCCGACCGTGAGCTGCTCCTCGCCGCGACGGAGGACCGGCTGCACCAGCAGTACCGCGCCGCCGCGATGCCCGGCTCCGCCGGGCTCGTCGCGCGGCTGCGCTCGGAGGGTGTCGCCGCGGTCGTCTCGGGGGCGGGGCCCACGGTGCTCGCCCTGACGGACGCGGCGGGTGCGGCGGGGCTGGCCGCGGCCGCGCCACCGGGATTCGCGACCATGGTCCTCGGTGTGGACGCCGACGGGGCGCGCGTGGTCGCGGGGTAGGTGGATCCCGCCGGGGACGCCGACACGCACGCGAGGTACGCCGGCGCTCCAGGAATGGCTGGAGCGTGCCGAGGTGTTACAGTGTCGTTGCACCAGCAGCCCGACGGGCCGGTGCTCCACACGTCACCACCTCCGGTCGCCGACGCCCCGGCGCACCCGTGGACCGGTGACCCGCCTCCCCCCGGAGCCCGCCTCGCATCGGACAGGTGCGTTCTCATCCCGCTCCACGAAGGACACTGTCTGTGAGCGACACCAGCACCGACGTCGTCGACGCGCGACCGCTCGA
>JALOLN010000174.1 GCA_025455945.1 Actinomycetes bacterium | reverse complement strand
CGTTGACGACGACGGCGAGCAGGGCGACGGAGCCCAGGGCAGGCAGCACGGTGACGACCGGGATCACGACGAGCAGCCCGACTGCGACGACGAGGCGCTGCACGTTGAGCGTGCCGACGTTGCGCAGCCGGAACGCGACGTGCGCCAGCAGGTACAGCGACACCCCACCGAACAGCGCCACCCCGAGCAGGACCTTGAGCGGCTCGTCGGGCTCGGCGAGGGACTTCTTCAGGCCGAGAGCCAGGAACACGATCCCCACGACCATCGGGAGGTGCAGGTAGGTGTAGGAGTCGCGGGCCATGGCATTGCGGGCGGCACCGGTGACGGCGGCCAGCTGCCGCTCGGCGACCCTGGCGACCACGTCGAAGTACAGCCACCACATGCCCGCGGCGATGAGGACGCCCAGCGTCACCCCCGTCACGACGGGCCAACCGATCGGTTCCTCGGCGGCCCCGAGGCCGATGGACACCAGTGACTCGCCCAGGGCGATGATCACGATGAGTCCGTGCCGCTCGGCGAAGTGGGCGGGTGACACCTGCCAGCCCTGGACGCCGACGACGACCGGGGTGACATAGGCGATCGCCAGCGCCACCACCACCAGGGTCGTGCGCTCCGGTCCCGGGCCGAGCAAGGCCGCCACGACGAGCAGGGCGGGCGTGGTGATGACACCGGCCGACAGCTTCAGCACCGCCCGCAGCATGTCGGGGTCGTCGCGGACGGACACCGCGTAGGTGACGGTGAACAGCACGAAGACCACGGCGTAGGCGAGGGCGAAGACCAGGTCGTCCTCGGCGAAGGACCGGGGGATGGCCAGGCCGAGCACGAGCATGGCGGCCATCGCTCCGACGATCGGCAGCCGGCGCCACTCCCCCTCGGCGTCCCGCGCCGTCGTGAGCCAGGAGAAGCCGACCCACGCCCACCACACCGCGGCCAGCACGGCGATGCCCCGCAGGTAGTTCACCCACGTGATCTCGGTGGCGAGCAGCGCCGTCGCTTGGGTGAGCGCGAACACGAAGACGAGGTCGAAGAAGAGCTCGAGCGGCGTGACGCGCTCCACGGGCGGAGCGGCCTCGTCGGAGTGGCCGCTCACCTGGACGCCGCCGACACGAGCTCGCGCACGGCGGCCACCTGCTCCGCGACGGCCCACTCGAGCGTCGCGTCACCCACCGTGAGCTCGGTCATGGCCCACCCCGGGACCTCCGCCGCCCGCCACCCGTGGGCGAGCGCTACCCCCTCGGTCTCCATGACCCGGACCGTCGCCTCCTCGAGCCGGTCCGGCGGGACGTCGACGAAGACCCGGAAGGCGTTGGTGTGCGGCGGCTGCGGCAGCACCCGGACGCCGTCCAGCGCCGCGAGCCCGGCCGCCAGCTCGCGGGCCCGGGCGAAGTACGCCGGCATCCGCGGGAGCCGCGTCGCCAGGCCGTGCCGGGCGGCGACGGCGTACGGCAGCAGCGTGAAGAGAGTGCCGCCGTGGCGGAGCCGCCAGCGTCGCGCCTGAGCCACCAGGTCCGCCGGACCCGCCAGCGCGGCCCCGGCCAGGCCGCCGAGCCCCTTGTAGAAGGAGACGTACACCGAGTCGGCGAGGCTGGCGATCTCGGCCAGCGGGCGGCCGTAGCAGGGCTGGCTCTCCCACAGCCGCGCGCCGTCGAGGTGCAGGGGGACGCCGCGGGACCGGGCCCGCTCGCTCAACACCAGGAGCTCCTCCCAGGTCGGCAGCAGGTACCCGGCGTCCCGCAGCGGCAGCTCGATGCTGACCGCGGCCAGGGGGCCGGGGATCGCGTCGAGGTCCGCGGCGGTCGCCGGCCGGGGCTCGTGGGTGAGGTGCTGCACGCGCAGACGGTGCAGCTGCGGCAGGGCGTCGAGCTCGTGCAGCACGAAGTGCGACAGCGCATGGACAGCGACCGCGTCCGTCGTCGACCGCTCGACCCACGAGCGCAGGGCGGCCTGCTGCGCCATCACCCCGCTCGGCATGAAGGCGGCTGCCTCGGTGCCGAGGAGCTCGCACACCTCCCGCTCCAGTGCCGCGACCTCGCCGCCCTCGCCGTACCGGTCGAGGTCGGGTTCGGTGGCGGCCGCAGCGGTCTCGGCCAGCCAGGCGGCAGGTCGGATGTCGCCGTGCCCGGGCAGCCAGCGGGTGCAACGGCCCCGGGCGACCCGGCGACGCTCGGCGAGGTCGGCCACGTCGTCCACCATGACCGCACCCTAGGGCCCGAACCGTCACCGCTGTCCGACCCCAACCCCACCCCTCCCTCAGCCTTCTGGCGCCTGGTGGGGGTCACGCGCCCGCCCTAGGACCCGGCTGAGCGCCAGAAGGCGGAGGTGGGGCAGGCGGCGCAGGATAGGAGGGTGCGCCGGACCCGGATCGTCACCGTCGTCGTGGCCGCGACGCTGGCCGTCGCCGGCTGCAGCGGCACGGGCACCGACTCCGCCCCCTCCCGGCCTGCGTCCGCGCCCCCCGCCGGCACGGCCCCCGCCGCCACGCCGCCCGCAACCGTCTCCGCGCCGGCACCGAGCCCGGCCCCCCATCCGGTCTCCCTCCCGGCGCTGATGGCGGGCGAGGACGACGGCGGCGACCTCAGGGTGGGTGCCGTCCTGGCCCGAACCGACGCCTACACCCGGTACGCGGTCACCTACCGCAGCAGTGGCCTGCGCATCTCCGGGGTCATGAACGTGCCCAGGGGCACCGGCCCCTTCCCCGTGCTCGTCCTGAACCACGGCTACATCGACCCGGCCGTGTACGTGACCGGCCAGGGGCTGCGGCGGGAGCAGGACTACCTGGCCCGGGCGGGCTACGTCGTCCTGCACACCGACTACCGCAACCACGCCGGGTCCGACACCGACCCCCAGGCAGACCTGCGGCTGCGGCTCGGGTACGGCCAGGACGCCGTCAACGCGGTCCTCGCGCTCAAGGCCTCGGGCCTGGCCTACGTGGACGCCGAACGGGTCGGGATGCTCGGCCGGTCCATGGGCGGCGGGGTGACCTTCCAGGCCCTCGTCACCAGGCCGGGCCTGGTCGACGCCGCCGTCGTGTACGCGCCGGTGAGCTCCGACGTCGTGGACAACTACGACCGGTGGACGCGCGGCCAGCCGGGCCGCCAGCAGCTCGCGGACGCGATCGTCCGGGCCTACGGCTCGCCGGAGTCCGCACCGGAGTTCTGGCGCGGGGTCTCCCCCCGCACCTACTTCTCGCGGATCACCGAGCCGGTGCTCATCCACCACGGGACCGCCGACGAGAGCTGCCCGATCGACTGGTCGAGGCAGACGCAGGCTGCGCTGCGGGCCGCAGGGGTGGACTCCGAGCTCCTCGTCTACGACGGTGAGCCGCACGCCTTCGGCGCGGCCTGGCGCGACTCGATGGCCCGCACCGTGGCGTTCTTCGCCGAGCACCTAGGTACGAAAGACATTACCTAGTCGGGACCTTCGACCCTCCCGGCCCGGGAGTCTGCGTAAGACATTGCCTACATGGCGGACGCCCAGGTCGTGACAGCCGAGCTGTTCGGCTCGCTGTTCGTGCTGATGCAGGACCTGACCCGCCGCGCGGACGAGCAGCTCGCCCCCCTCGGGCTGACCAGCCGCCAGTGGCTCCTCCTCGCGGTGATCGAGAAGGCGTTCCCCGACTCCCCGCCGACGCTGTCGGAGGCCGCTGCCGTGTACGGCACCTCTCGGCAGAACGTCAAGCAGATCGCGGCCCAGCTCTCCCAGAGGGGCTGGCTGCACATCGAGGCGGATCCGGCGGACGGCCGAGCCACCCGGCTGGTGCTCACCGACAAGGTGGCGGTGTTCGCCGACCCCGCCGTGACGGCCGGGCAGGTCGCGTTCCTCGACGAGGTCTTCGGCGGCCTCAGCGACCGGCAGCGCCGCACCCTGCTCACCTTGGTGGTCCGGTGCCTGAGGCACCTGGCCACGCCGACCGGAGGTCACCGACCGTGAGATCCGCCATCCGCTGGACCGTGAGCGCCATCGTGGTCCTCCACGGCCTGATCCACCTGCTGGGCGACGGCATCGCGTGGGTGCTCGCCGCGGTGCTCCTCGTCGTGGCCGGCGTCCTGCTCGCCGCCTCGGTGCGGTGGTGGTGGACGGTCGGCGCCGTCGCCGCGGTCATCTCCCAGGCCCTGATCGTGAGCGCCTGGAGCGAGGCCAAGGCTGGCACCGTCGCCAACGTCGTCCTGGCGCTGGCGGTCTGGCAGGGCTTCGCCGCACAGGGACCGACGAGCATCCGGGCCCGGTACCGACGGCTCGCCGGCCAGCAGCTGGCTGACGCCGCGGCGGCGGCGGGTGCGCCGGGCCGCGGGCCGGTCGTGGCCGCGGAGGACCTCCGGCACCTCCCGCCCCCCGTGGCCGCCTACGTCTCGGCCTGCGGTGCTGTCGGCCAGCCCCGGGTGCAGGGGTTCCGGGCCCGGATCCACGGGCGCATCCGCGGCGGCCCGGACAGGCCGTGGATGCCGTGGACCGGCGAGCAGGTCAACACGTTCGGGACGCACCCGAGCCGGGTGTTCTTCATGGACGCCACGATGCTGGGCCTGCCCGCGGACGTGCTGCACACCTACGTGGGACCAGCCGCCCGGATGCAGGTGAAGCCGGCGTCGGTGTTCACCCTCATCGACGCCGCGGGGCCGGAGATGACCCGGGCGGAGACCGTGACGCTGCTCAACGACCTGTGCGTGCTCGCCCCCGCCGCGCTCGTCGACGCCGCCATCGCCTGGACGCCGATCGACGACCACCACGCCCGAGCCACGTTCACCAACGCCGGCCAGACCGTGAGCGCGGAGCTCGTCTTCGACGACGACCACGAGCTCGTCGACTTCGTCTCCGACGACCGCCTGCGCGCCTCGGCGGACGGGAAGTCCTTCACCCGCCAGCGCTGGTCCACCCCGCTCGGCGGGTACCGTGAATTCGGCACGCGCCGCCTCAGTTCGGCGGGCCACGGGCGCTGGCACCCCGACGCCACCGAG
>JALOLN010000173.1 GCA_025455945.1 Actinomycetes bacterium | reverse complement strand
CGCGGCGTGGGCTTGCTGAACTCGAACAGCTCGAGCTGGAAGAAGTCCTGCCGGTCCATCAGCCACCAGCAGACGCTGGTCGCCTGGGGCAGGCCCTGGATGTCCGCCGACCCGAGCAGCGGGATGAACATCGTCGTCCCGCCGGACTCCTGGTAGCCGAAGACGTCGCGGTACCAGCGCTGGGAGCGCTGCACGTCGCTGACGCTGATCGCGATCTGGCAGAGCAGCCGATCACCCATCCCCCCATTGTGGTGACGATGGGGCCGTCAGGGCGACCACATCGTCACCGCCACGAATAGGCTGGGTGGGTGGCCGGGCCACGCGACCGGTTCCTCGACCTGCTGCGCGGCGGCAGCATCGTCGCCGTCGTCGTCGGGCACTGGCTGGTGGCCGACCTCACGTGGTCCGCCGGCCGGGTCGTCGAGACCAGCGCGCTCGGCGAGGTCCCGGCGATGTGGCCGCTCACCTGGATCCTCGTCGTCATCCCGCTGTTCTTCTTCGTGGGCGGGTTCGCCAACCGGCGCAGCTGGGAGGGCACCCTGCGCCGGGGGGAGGGCTACGCGGCCTACCTGGACCGACGGACCCACCGCGTGCTGGTGCCGACCGGGCTGTACCTCGTCGTGGTGACGGTCGCCGGGCTGGTCATCGACCAGCTGGGCGGGCTCGGGATCCGCGCGACGGGCGGGCTGTTCTTCCAGCCGCTGTGGTTCCTCGGCGTCTACCTGTGGGTCGTGGCGCTGGTGCCGCTGACGCTGCGGGCGCACCACCGCTTCGGCTGGTGGGTCCCGGCCGTGCTGCTGCTGCTCGTCGTCCTCGGAGACCTCGGCCGCTTCGCCGCGGACGTCGAGGCGCTCGGCTACGTCAACGTGCTCAGCGTCTGGCTGCTCATGCACCAGCTCGGCTACCTCTACGCCGACGGCGCGCTCGGCGGCCGGCTGCCGCTGGCGTTCACCGTCGGCGGACTCGCGCTGACCTGCCTGCTCGTCGCGGCGCTGCCGTACGACGCGACGATGGTCGGGGTCACCGACGGCCCGGTCGGCAACATGCACCCGCCCACCTTGGCCATGACCAGCGTGGGCCTCGCCCAGATCGGCGCCGTGCTGCTCCTGCGCGACCGGCTGACCCGATGGCTGCAGCGGCCCCGGGTCTGGGTCGCCGTCGTGGTGGTCAACCTCAACGTCGTCACGATCTACCTCTGGCACCAGCCGGCCCTCACCATCGCGGCCCGGATCACGCTGCCGCTGGGCTACCCGCACCCCGATCCCGGCTCGCTGGCCTGGTGGGCCGCGCACCTGCTCTGGCTGCTCCTCCCCGGCGCCGTGCTGGCGGGCCTGGTCGCCCTGGTCGGCCGGGCGGAGCGGGTGGCCGCACCGCCAGCAGCACCGGCCGGCCTGGTGACCGCCCGCGCGGCCGCGGCGGCCGTCGTGCTGCTCGGCCTGGGTCTGCTCGCCCTGGCCGGCTCGTCGGCAACGGAGCCGTTCGAGGCCGGCCAATCGCTCGGCCCGTTCACGGCCGCCCCGCTGCTCGGGCTCAGCGCCGTGGTGGTGGGCGCCTTGGTCTTCTGGGGGCTGCGCGCGGGGGCCCACCGGGCCCGGCTGGCCCTGGTGGGCGGCGCGGCCCTGCTGGCAGCGGTCGGGCTGGGCTGGTCGATGCCCGTCCTGCTCGTGCTGGCGGGCGCCCTGGGGGTCGTTGCGGCGCTGCCCGCCCGTTCCGGCGCGGTGGCCGACCGGGCCTAGTCTGGGTGGGTGACCGGGCCCGACGCAGCGTTCTCCTCGGTGGACGACGTCCGCTCCCGGCTGGCCGCCGTCGGGTACCTGCCGGACGACGCCATCGCCACGACGGTCTTCCTCGCCGACCGACTCGGCAAGCCGCTGCTCGTCGAGGGGCCGGCCGGTGTCGGCAAGACCGAGCTGGCCAAGGCCGTGGCGCAGGCGACCGGCGCGGGGCTGGTCCGGCTGCAGTGCTACGAGGGCCTGGACGAGGCCCGGGCGCTGTACGAGTGGAACTACAAGAAGCAGCTGCTGCGGATCCAGGCGGCACAGGCCTCCTCCGACGACGTCACCTGGGACGCCGTCCACGACGACATCTTCAGCGAGGAGTTCCTGCTGGCCCGGCCGCTCCTCACGGCGATCCGCCGCAGCGAGCCGACCGTGCTGCTCGTCGACGAGACCGACAAGGCCGACGTCGAGGTCGAGGGCCTGCTGCTGGAGGTGCTCAGCGACTTCCAGGTCACCGTGCCCGAGCTGGGGACCATCACCGCCGAGCGCCGCCCGTTCGTCGTGCTCACCTCGAACGCCACCCGGGAGCTGTCCGAGGCGCTCAAGCGGCGCTGCCTGTACCTCCACCTCGACTACCCGGACGCCGCCCGGGAGAAGGCCATCGTGCTCGCGCGGGTGCCCGAGGTGGGGGAGCAGCTCGCCGAGCAGCTGGTCCGCGTCGTCCGGGCGCTGCGGGCCATGGAGCTGCGCAAGCCGCCGTCGATCTCGGAGACGATCGACTGGGGCCGGACCGTGCTCGCGCTCGGCCTGGACACCATCGACGACGACGCGGTCCGGGCCACGCTGGGCGTCGTCCTCAAGCACCGGGGGGACCAGACCAGGGCCACTCAGCAGCTGAAGCTGGCCGACCGCTCGTAGCCGTTGGAGGACGCATGCGTGTGCTGCTGGTGGTCGAGTCGCACTACGGCAACACCCGCAAGGTCGCGGACGCCGTCGCCGAGGGGCTGCTGCCGCACGACGTGATCCTCGAGGACGTCTGGCAGGCGGTGCCGCCGACGCAGGTCGTCGACCTGCTCGTCGTCGGCGGGCCCACCCACGCCCACGGCATGAGCCGTGCGGGCACCCGGCGGACCGCCCGCGAGGACCACCCGGACGGGCAGGAGGTGCACGCCGGAATCCGCGAGTGGCTGGACCGGCTGCCGGCGGTCGAGCGGCGTCCGGCCGCGGCTTTCGACACGCGGATCGCGCGGCCGCGGCTGCTCACCGGGTCGGCGTCGCACGGCATGAGCCGCCGGCTGCGGCAGCGGGGCTACCGCCTCCTCGACGCCTCGGAGAGCTTCCTCGTCGAGGCCAGCGAGGGCCCGATCGCGGTCGGCGAGCTGGAGCGGGCCCGGGCCTGGGGGTCCCGCCTGGCCGGGCTGCTGGCCGGCCGCTGACGGTAGGTTCCCCCTCATGGCAGACGTGTTCCGGGACGGGGTGTTCGAAGGTCGGACCGCGCTGGTGACCGGCGGCGGCACCGGGATCGGGCGGGCCACCGCGCTGCAGCTGGCCCGGCTGGGCGCGCGGGTTGCAGTGAGCGGACGGCGTGCGGAGCCGCTGGAGGAGACCGCAGCACTGGCCCAGGCGGCCGGCGTCGACGTGCTCGCCTACCCCTGCGACGTCCGCGAGACCGGGCAGGTGGACGCCCTGCTGGACGCCGTGCTCGAGGCGAACGGCCGGGTCGACATCCTCGTCAACAACGCGGGCGGGCAGTTCGTCTCGCCGGCCGAGGCGATCACCTACAACGGGATGCGGGCGGTGACCCGGGTCAACTACGAGGCGGTCTGGTACCTCACCAACCAGGTGGCCAACCGGTCCATGATCCCGAACGGCTACGGCAAGGTCGTCAGCGTCACGATGACGCCGCGGCGCGCGATGCCCGGGATGTCGCACTCGTCCGCGGCCCGCGCGGCCGTGGAGTCGATGACCCGGACGCTGGCGGTGGAGTGGGGCCGGTTCGGCATCCGGCTGTCCTGCGTGGCGCCGGGCATCATCCACACCGAGGCGTGGGAGCGGTACGGGCTGGAGCCGGAGCAGGTGGCCCGGATGATCCCGGCCGGGGTCCTCGGCACCCCCGAGCAGGTCGCCGACGCGATCGTCTTCCTCGCCTCCCCGGCCGGCGACTACGTCACCGGCGACACCCTGGTGGTGGACGGCGGCTACGACACCACCAGCCCCTCGATGCTGCTGCTCGGCGGCTGACCGGGACGTCCCGACGGGGTGTCCGCCGGCCGTCGTTTCGGCCAGACTGGCCCCCGAGACCAGAGCCGCTCGCACGACGAGGAGCCCCACATGCTCAACCTGTCGGTCCTGCTCGAGGACAGCGCCCGCCACTACCCGACCCGCGACGCTGTCGTCCTCGGCGGCACCCGGCTGACCTACGCGCAGGTGAACGGCGCGGCGAACCAGGTCGCCAACCTGCTGGTCTCCCGCGGGATCAAGCCGGGTGACAAGGTCGCCCTGTCCTGCCCGAACCTGCCCTACTTCCCCATCGTCTACTACGGGATCCTCAAGGCGGGGGCGGTCGTGGTGCCGCTCAACGTCTTGTTCAAGGGCCGCGAGGTCGCCTACCACCTCGGCGACTCCCAGGCGAAGGCGTACTTCTGCTTCCAGGGGACGCCGGACCTGCCTATGGGTGCCGAGGGGCACGCCGGGTTCGCGCAGGCCGACGGCTGCGAGCACTTCTTCATGATCATGGCGGACCCGTCCGCGCCGTCGTCCGTGGACGGCACCGAGACGATGGCCGCCGCCATGCAGGGCCAGTCACCGGTGTTCGACTCCGCGGCCACCGAGGCGACCGACACCGCGGTGATCCTCTACACCAGCGGCACCACGGGCCAGCCCAAGGGCGCCGAGCTCTCCCACGCCAACCTGGTGATGAACGCCCTCACGTGCAACCGGCTGTTCCAGGCGGCGCCGGCGACCGACACGCACCTGGTCACGCTGCCGCTGTTCCACTCCTTCGGCTCGACCGTGAACATGAACGCCGGGTTCGCCACGGCGGCCACCCTCGTGCTGCTCCCGCGGTTCGAGCCCACCGCGGCGGTCGGCCTGCTGCAGAACGAGGGCATCACGCTGTTCGCCGGCGTCCCGACGATGTACTGGGGACTGCTCGGCGCGCTCACGGAGGGCGTCGACGTCGAGAAGATCGCCAGCACCCTGCGGGTCGCGGTCTCCGGCGGGGCCAGCCTGCCCG
>JALOLN010000172.1 GCA_025455945.1 Actinomycetes bacterium | reverse complement strand
GCGCGCGGGTGGCCGTCCTCGACCGGTCCGACGCCACCGGGGGCCACCTCGGCATCCGCTGCGACGTCACCGACCGGGCTGCGGTGGACGCGGCCGTCGGCGCCGTCGTCAACCGGCTCGGCGGGCTGGACGTCCTCGTCAACAATGCCGGCATCGGCGCTGTCGGCGACGTGGCCGCCAACGACGACGCCGAGTGGCGCCGGGTGCTCGACGTCAACGTCGTGGGCACCGCCCGCGTGACCGCCGCAGCGCTGCCCCACCTGCGGCGGTCGCCGCACGCCGCGGTGGTCAACACCTGCTCGGTGGTGGCCGTCCTGGGCGTGCCGCAACGAGCGCTCTACGCGGCGAGCAAGGGCGCGATCTGGGCCCTGACGCTGGCGATGGCCGCCGACCACGTGGGTGAGCGGATCCGGGTCAACGCCGTGGCGCCGGGCACGACGGACACGCCCTGGGTCGGCCGGCTGCTGGCGGGCGCGCCCGACCCCGAGGAGGCTGCGGCTGCGCTGCGCGCCCGGCAGCCGCTCGGTCGCCTGGTCGCCGCCGACGAGGTGGCCCAGGCGATCGCCTACCTGGCCAGCCCGCTGTCCGGGTCGACCACGGGCACCGTGATCACCGTGGACGGCGGCATGACGTCGCTGCGGCTGCCGACGACTACGGGGTCTGCGGCAGCAGGCAGATGAACCACAGCTGGCAGCCCTGGCCGACGCGGTAGACGGCGCGCACCCCGTCGCGCAGGGACAGCTCGAGCTCCTCGTTGAGCGGCAGGCGACGGTCCATCGAGTACGCCCATCCCTGCAGCGGCCCATCCCCTGCGACGTAGACCACGCGCACGGGCCCACCTCCCTCGGCTCGACAGGGCCTATGTCGACGCGCGAAGAGCACGGTCTTGAGGTCGGGGGCCGGACGGTTACGGACGGCGGTGGACGACGAACGGCAGCACGGCCCCGGCACCGGCCTCGCGCAGCAGCGCCCCGGCCAGCGTCATCGTCCACCCGGTGCGCAGGTCGTCGTCGACGAGCAGCACCGGCCCGGCGGGCAGCGCCTCGGCCGCTCCGGGCGCCAGCGCCAAGGACCCCTCGAGCTGACGGGCCCGCGCGGACGGCGCCCCGTCGTGGGTCGGCGCCGGCCCGGTCAGGACCAGCGCCTCGACGACGGGGATCCGCCCGACCGCCGCGAGGTGGGCGGCCACGCCGCCGACCAGCCGCGGCCGGGCCCGTGAGGGCACGGGGACGACGGCCGCCGGGCGCCCGCGCCACGAGGCACGCCAGCGGCCGAGCACCGGCACGCAGGCGTCGAGCAGCCACTGCGGCGGATCCGTGTCAGGAGCACCGTCGGCCAGCAGCCGGACGACGTCGGGCCAGGCGGCGTCGTCGGCGAAGGCCAGCGCCCGGCCCTCGTCCACCGCCAGGCCGGCGGCGATCCGGCCGCGCCGGTCGGCCATGCCCGGCGCCCACATCTTGCGCGGCTCCACCACGACGTCCAGGCCGCGCAGGTACTCCCGGGCGGCGCGCACCGAGCCGTCCGCCGGCTGCTCGGGGAGTCCGAGCGGCAGCGTGCCGGTGCACACCCAGCAGCGCCCGCAGCGGTAGCCCGGGGGCACGTCGTCGTCCAGCGCCGTCCGCAGGAACGCCTCGAGGCAGCCCGCGCCGTGCGCGTACCGGCGCATGAGGTCGGCCTCGGCCCGCCGGGCGGCGAGCAGCGCGGCGTAGCGGGCATGGTCGTAGGTCCACGCCTCGCCGGTCCCCCGCCAGCCGTCGACGGTGCGCTCGACGGCGCCGTCGACGGCGAGCACCTTGACGAGCAGCTCCAGCCGGCCGCGCCGGGCCCCCGTCACGGTCTCCAGGGTGGGGATGCTCACCGGCCCGCCGGCGTCGTCCAGCACACCCAGCACCCGGGCCGCGAGCTCGGGATCCGGGATGCTCGCGGTCGCGAAGTACTCCCACAGCCGCTCGTCGGTCTCGGCGGGCAGCAGGGCCACGACGGCGGAGTCCAGGGACCGGCCGGCGCGGCCCACCTGCTGGTAGTAGTCGACCGGCGAGCCGGGCGAGCCCACGTGCAGGCAGAAGGCCAGGTCGGGCTTGTCGTAGCCCATGCCCAGCGCCGAGGTCGCCACGACCGCCTTGAGGTCGTTGCACCTGAGCCGGTCCTCGACGTCGGCGCGCTGGTCCGCCGCCAGCTGCCCGGTGTAGGACGCCACGTCGTGCCCGCGCGAGGCGAGGAACCCCGCGAGGCGCTCGGCCTCCCCGACGGTGAGGACGTAGACGATCCCCGACCCCGGCAGCCGGTGCAGCGTCTCGTCGACCCACGCGTACCGGGACACCGGGTCGAGGCCGGGCACCACCGACAGGTGCAGGGAGTCCCGGGCCAGCCGGCCGCGCAGCACCAGGGTGTCGGCACCGAGCTGGGTGGCGACGTCGGCGGTGACCCGCGCGTTCGCCGTCGCCGTAGTCGCCAGGACCGGCAGGGCCTCGTTCGCCATGAGCAGCCGCGCCAGCCGCTGGTAGTCCGGCCGGAAGTCGTGGCCCCACGACGAGATGCAGTGCGCCTCGTCGATGACGAGCAGCCCCAGCCGGCCGAGCAGCGGGGCGAGGACCCGGTCGGAGAAGCGCGGGTTGGCCAGCCGCTCCGGGGAGACGAGCAGGACGTCGACGTCGCCGGCGAGCAGCGCCGCCTCGGTCTGCGCCCACTCCTCCACGTTCGCGGAGTTGAGCGTGGCCGCGCGCAGCCCGGCCCGCGCGGCTGCGTCGACCTGGTCCCGCATGAGGGCGAGCAGCGGGGAGACCACCAGCGTGGGCCCGGCGCCGGCGTCGCGCAGGACACGGGCCGCGATCCAGTAGACGGCGGACTTGCCCCAGCCGGTGGCCTGCACCACCAGGGCCCGACGCCGGTCGACGGTCAGCGCGCGCACCGCGGCCAGCTGGTCCTCGCGCACCCGGGCCGGCGGCCCCGCGAGTGCGGTGATCACCCGCTGGGCGGTCTGCTCGACCATCTCCTCCGACACCATGCCGGCGATTGTGCCCGCACCCCCCGACAGCCCCGACGGGGACGACAATGGGCGCCGTGCCACGGGTGGGGCTGGTCCTCGGCAGCGGCGGTCTCGCGGGGACCGCCTTCCACGCCGGCGTGCTCACCGCCCTCGCCGAGGCGGGGTGGGACGCCCGCCGCGCGGACGTGGTCGTCGGCACCTCGGCCGGCTCGACCTCGGCGGCCCTGCTGCGCGCCGGGTTCCCGCCCGAGGACTACGTGGCCCGGGTGGCGGGGGCGCCGATGTCCGCCGAGGGGGAGCGCCTCCTGGCCGGGATGCCCCAGCTGGTCACCCCGCCCGCGGTGCCGCGCTCCGGTGGCCGCGGCCCGGCCGCCGCGCACCTGGCGCTGCACGCCGTCCGCCGTCCGGGCCGGGTCCGGGTCGGCGCCGTCGCCGCCGGGCTGCTGCCCGCAGGCTCCCGCCCCACCGCGGATCTCGTCGGCGGGCTCGGCCGGCTGCACGGGGACGGCTGGCCGGCCGAGCCGCTGTGGATCTGCGCGGTCCGCCTCAGCGACGGTCGGCGCACGGTCTTCGGCCGCGACGCGGACGCCACGGTCACCGTCGGCGAAGCGGTCGCCGCGTCGTGCGCGATCCCCGCGTACTTCGCCCCGGTCCCCATCGGCGGCGCGCGCTACGTCGACGGCGGCGTCCACTCGCTGTGCAACGTCGACCTGCTGGCCGGGCTCGGCCTCGACCTCGTGCTCGTCAGCGCCCCGATGTCCACCGCCCGGTGGTGGTCGGCCCGGCCGGACGTCGGCGTGCGCGCCGCCGTCCGGGCCCAGCTCGGCGCCGAGGTGCGCGCCGTCCGCCGGTCCGGGACCCCGGTCGTGGTCCTGCACCCCACCCGCGAGGACCTCGCGGTCATGGGCCACCGCGGGATGGACGCCAGCCGCCGTCCGGCGATCGCCCGCCAGGTACACGCCACGGTGCGGGCCCGGCTCGCGGACGGCGACCTGCTGGCCCGGCTGACGGCATCGCGCTGATCACGGCCGGGCCAGGCGGGGAGGCCGCCCCGCCCGGCGACGGCTAGGCCGGGACCAGCGAGCGCCGTCCGGCCGCGGCGTCGAAGGAGCGCCAGGCCCGCTCGTGCAGCACCGGCCGCCGGTGCACGATCGGCCGGGCAAGCACGTCGTCGAGCCACCCCTTCTCGGCGGTCGCGGCGCGCGCGAAGGCCTCCGCCGAGCACGCCGCCCGGTCCTGCGCCGACCCGGTCGCCGCCGTCGCCGCGGCTGCCAGCAGCTCGGCCTCGAGCGCGGCCTGCTCGCGGGCGAAGGCCGGCCGGCGGCTCACGTAGTCGCGCAGCACCTCGCGGTGCAGGTCCTCGTGCCGCCACCACAGGGTGGCTGGGTCGTAGCGGCCGGTCGGTGCCGGACCGAGGTCGGGCAGACCGGCGTCGAACCACACTGGCTTGAACACCGACGTGCACGGCGCGGACGTGGCCGTCAACCAGTGCGTGTGGGCCCCCATCGCCAGGTGGGTGACCAGCGAGCCGGTGGACTGGCTGACCCGCACCGGACCGAACCCAGCGTGGGCGCACACGTCCTGGCCGAGGACTCCACGGGCCGGCGACCAGCCCGTGTCGTCGTCGCGGCCGTGGTCGCGCAGTACCCCCATCGCCAGGGCGGGGGTCATCGCACCGCGCTGGGCCGCCAGCAGCGCCGTTGTCCGGCACTGCCGTGGAGAGGCGGCGCTGAAGCGGGTGTAGAGGAAGTCGGAGTAGGTCCGCGCGAAGTGGAAGTCCTCCGGGCTCTTGCACCAGCCCTTGCGCACCGCACGAGCGACCAGTCCGTCGGAGGCCAGGTCGTAGGTCGCGCCGATGGTGATCGCGTTCGAGATCGAGCGGAACGACGTGACCCGCTGCGCGGCCCACTCGCGGCCGGCCGTCTCCAGCACCCAGGCGTCCTCGGGGTCGGCGAGCAGGAAGCTGTTGTGG